>DASSVY010000245.1:0-11741 GCA_035705535.1 Gaiella sp.
CGGAGAGGAAGCTGGCCGCGGGCTGGCCGTGCGCCTTCAGCCAGTAGAGCACGAGCACCGTGGTGATCGTCGCCGGCACGCTGCCGAGCGCGAGCTTGCCCGTCACCTTCCAGTCGACCGTGCGGTTGGATCCGTGGACCATCGCGCCCACGGCCTTGGTGCCGGAGGCGTAGAGCAGGTCGGTGCCGACCGCCGTCGCCGGGTGGACGCCGAACAGCAGGACGAGCAGCGGCGTCATCAGCGAGCCGCCGCCCATGCCTGTGAAGCCCACGAGCAGGCCGATCAGAAGCCCGGCGAGAGAGAGCTTCCACTCCATGTCAGCCCTCTTCGCGCTCCAGCCGGCTAGGAGACGTGGGCAGGATCGTCTTCCCGGTCGACGTCGTCGCCGAGCAAGATCTCCTTCAGCGTGTCGCCGCGAAGCCCGAGGCGCAGGGTCTCGAGGGGGATCACCTCGTCCGGGGGGATGTTGCCGAGGTTGACGTTCGGGCCGAAGTGTTTCACGAACCACGCCTGCGACGACTTCGTCGGCGCCTCGAAGAGGACGTTCTCGATCGGCACGCCGTGCGCGATCTCGTCGAGCAACCCGGTCCGCATGTCCCCGTCCGAGCGGAAGATCCCGGCGGTGCCGCCCTCGCGGCCCTCGGTGATCACCTTCCAGGCGCCCGCGGCGAGCTCCTCGTTGATCCACTCGACCCACTGGTACGGCGCGAACACGACGTCCGAGTCCTTCGATCCGACCTCGGACAGCACCGTGAAGTCGCGGGCGAAGTCGGCGATCAGCTCGAGCTTCTCCTCGCGCGGGATCTCCAGCGTGCCGTCCGAGATCTCGACGTGCGAGAAGCGATGCTCGACGAGCCACGCCTTGAACTCGTCGATCCTGCCGCGGCCGTAGACCGCCTCGAACAGCGTCCCGCCGCAGACGACGGGTGTCTCGAACGATCGGTACAGCGCGATCTTCTTCTCGAGGTTGTTCGTGACGTAGCTCGTGCCCCAGCCGAACTTGACGATGTCGACGAACTGTCCGGCGGTGTCGAACAGCCCTTCGATGTCGCGAAGGTTGAGTCCCTTGTCGATGACGTGGGTGAGACCGACCTCGCGGGGCTTCCCGGGACGCGCCGGGACGCCGAGGAAGCCGTCATTGAAATCTGGCATAGAGCTCCTCCAGCTTCGTGTTGGCGCGTTCCTGGATGTCGTGGTAGAGGGAGTTGCCGTGGGCGTCGATGCCGACGGTGAGTGGGCCGAAGTCCTTGACGCGGAACTTCCAGAGGCATTCGGGCATCAGGTCTTCCCAGGCGACCTCTTCGATCTCCTCGATCTGGGTGGTTTCGAGCGCGGCGGCGCCGCCGACGATCGCGAGGTAGACCATGCCGTGCCGTTGCATCGGCTCGATCGCCTGGTCGGGGAAGCCGCCTTTGCCGCAGATCGCGCGGACGCCGTAGCGCTCGCCGAGGCCTTCTGTGAAGCGCACCATGCGGGCGCTCGTGGTCGTGCCGATGCAGAGCTTCTCGTAACGGCCGGGGCCGAGCTTGCGCACGTTCGGCGCGGTGTGGAGCAGGAGGGCGCCTTGGAGATCCATCGGCGGCTCGATTCCCTGGTCGAATATCCGGATCTGGGTGCGGTCGCGGATGCCGATCATGTGGCCCTGAACCGTCACCTCGTCGCCGGCGCGGAGCTTCAGGATCTCCTGCGGATCGGTGATCGGGAACGTGACCTCGTGAGTCGCCATCAGACGCCTTCCTCGCTCGGCTGGGGTCGGACGGCGGTCGCAGCGACCGGGCCGGCAGCGGCTGCGCGGGGAAGCGCGCGCATACCCCCACCCAGGGTGGGGAAGCCTCCCGCCGCCCTCGACGGCGATTCTACGGACGGCGCGACCGACGAGCCGTGCCGAAAGCGGAACGATTCGTCCACAGGACGACAGAGACGGCGCGCTCCGAGCATCACCCACCACCTCGGGCTGCGGCGGTCAGCGCGTCGGCCAGCCTCGTCGCAGTGGCTGGGTCGAGGAGCACGTCGACGTCTCCGTCCGTCGCGATCGACAGGGTCGAGGAGCACGTCGACGTCTCCGTCGCGATCGACACCACCAGGCGAACCCGTCCCTCGTCGGACGAGACCTGGGCCCACGCCGACTCGCCGTCGACGGTCTCGAAGTCGAACGCGCTCGTCATCACGCTTCCCGGTCGTAGTCGACGGTCCCGTCTGCGGCGATGTGCGCCGACGCGCGCCGTGCCGCCCAGCATTGGTAGTTCACCGCGACCGGGTTCAGGGTCATGTGCGTGTCGGCGTGCTCGATGTGGCACTGGAGCACGGTCACGTCGCCGCCGAGCCCCATCGGGCCGATGCCCGTCTCGTTGAGGAGCTCGTAGAGCTCGTCCTCGAGCTGCGCGACGAGCGGGTCCGGGTTGCGCGAGCCGACCGGGCGCGCGATCGCCTCCTTCGCCAGGTGCATGGCGTAGTCGGCCGAGCCGCCGAGCCCGATCCCGACGATCCCGGGCGGGCACGGCTTGCCACCCGCGTCGACGATCGACTCGAGCACGAAGCGCTTGATCCCGGCGACCCCGTCGGCCGGAACGAGCATCTTCAGGAACGTCATGTTCTCGGAGCCCGACCCCTTCGGCACGCACTTCACGTCGAGCCCGTCCCAGTCCGGGACGAAGTCCCAGTGGACGATCGGGACGCGGTACCCGACGTTTGCGCCGGTGTTCTCGCGCGTCACGGCGTGCACGGTGTTGGAGCGCAGCGGATGTTCGACCGTCGCGCGCTCGGTGCCGGCCTTGAGTGCTGCATAGATCCGCGCTGGATGGAGCGGGAAGTGCTCGCCGACGCGGCAGTAGTAGACGGCGATGCCGGTGTCCTGGCAGACGAGGTTCTTCTGCTCGTCCGCGATCTCGACGTTCCGTTGGATCGTCTCGAGGACGCGGATGCCCGTCGCCGAGGTCTCGCGGTCCTTCGCGGCCGCGAGCGCATCGCGCAGGTCCTGAGGAATGTCCTTCAGCGCCCACACGTAGAGGTGCGCGGCCCCTTCGAGGACGGCCTCGTCGAGATCGACGATCGTCGTCGACATGGCTCCTCAGCTTCTCGCCTTCTCGGCTGCGGCCTTCCCGGCCCGACGTCCGAAGACGACGCACTCGAGGAGGCTGTTGCCCATCATGCGGTTCCGCCCGTGCGTCCCACCCGCGATCTCCCCGCAGGCGAAGACGGCCTCGAGCGTCGTCTCGGCTTGCGTGTCGATCACGAGGCCGCCGTTCTGGTAGTGGAGCACGGGGTAGGTGAGGATCCGCTCGGCCAGCGGGTCGATGCCCGCGCCACGGTAGCGCCGCAGCATGTACGGCAGCGAGACGTCCGCGTCGGCGGGCGAGATCCGGGTGGTGTCGAGCCAGACCGCGGGGCGGCCGTCCTCGGTCTGCACGCCTCGACCGGCCTCGACCTCGTCGAAGATCGCCTGCGAGACCTCGTCCCGCGGGCCGAGCGAGTCCGTGAACTCCTCGCCGTCGGCATTCAGGAGCACCGCGCCGTAGGCGCGGGTCGTCTCCGGGATCGAGTAGCCCTGCATCGTCGCGGGCCACGCGCCGCCGTTCGGGTGGTACTGGAGCGCGTCCAGGTCGCGCTCCGCCGCTCCGGCCTCGAGCGCGATCCGCGTCGTCTCGCCCGTGGCGTTCGGGTGATTCGTGGAAAGCTCTCCACGGCGGCCCGCCTCCGCATAGCAGCGACCGCCCGAGGCGAACACCACCGCGCCCGCGGTTACCGTGCACGTCTCGCCAGGGGTGGCGAACGTCGCGCGCCAGCCGGCGTCGTCGGGCTCCAGCGACTCGAGTCGATGGTGCGCGAGGGTCTCGGCCTCGCCGGCCTCGTGCTGCTCGCGCAGCGCCTTCGTGATCGCGTGTCCGGTTCTGTCGCCGACCTGGAGGAGCCGCTTGCGCGACGCGCCGCCGCACCGCGCGAGCCGGTAGCCCCCGTTCTCGCGCGTGAACCTGCAGCCGAGCTCCTCGAGCCACGCGATCGCCGACCGGGCCTCCGAGGCCAGCACCTCGACGAGAGCCGGGTCGGCGGTGCCGTGGGAGGAGCGGAGCACGTCGTCGGCGTGCTGCTCCGGGGAGTCGTCGTCGCCGAACGCCGCCTGGATGCCTCCCTGCGCCTTCGACGAGTTGTTCGCTTGCAGGGTCGTCTTCGTCGCGAGCCCGACACGGGCGCCGGAGCGCTCCGCGGAGACCGCCGCGGCGAGCCCCGCGGCGCCGCTGCCGATCACGAGCACGTCGAAGGCGGGTGCGCGCGACACGCAGGCATGCTACCGGACTTCCAGGGGTCAATTTATGAGCTGGATTAGCACTGCTTATTCAGAAGAGGGTGGGTAGACTTCCGTCGTGCCCACCCTCGCGGACGTCATGCGCGCCGAGGTGATCGAGGTCGCCCCGGAGGACACCCTCGGCGAGGTCGCCGAGCGGATGAGCGCCGTCAACGTCGGCGCGGTGATCGTGAAGGATTACGGCCGTCTCATCGGGATCCTCACCGAGCGGGACATGCTGAAGGCGATGGCTGCACGCGTGCACACGAGCGAGGCGCGCGTACGCCAGTGGATGACCGAGGACCCGCTCACGGCGTCCGCGGAGATGGATGTCGAAGAGGCCGCGCAGATCATGCTCGAGCACAACTTCCGGCACCTGCCGGTGCTCGACGACTCGGGCCTCGTCGTCGGGCTCGTGAGCCTGCGGCGGGTCGTCGCCGCGACGAAGGCCGCGGCCCGCAACCCGGCCTGACGCCGGCGCTCTAGCAGGCGTCGGACGCGCCGCGGACGACCGCGGTCGCTGCCTGCGCCACCGAGACGTGCATGCGCGCGAGCCGCTTCACGAGCGTGGGGTTGCCGCGGATCGCGGTCACCGTCCTGGACGTCGTGGCGCCCGGGGTCGTCTTGGCGAAGAGGCAGGATGCCGGGCTCTTGCGCCCGTCCAGCCAGCCCGCGGTGTAGAGGTACCGCAGCGGCGCGCTGCCGTACGGCGCCCGGGCGAGGACGTTCCTCGCCTCGGCTCCCGAGACGCCGTGCGACCGGGCGTCCCGCGCGACGAGCGCCTGCGCCTTCGCAGCCGTCGTCGGGAGGCGTGCGGCGAGCTTCCCTTCCGGGATCGTCGCGATCGCGATCGCCAGCGCCGCGACGGCTGCGGTGACGAGCGCGTACTCGCCCATGCGCACATGATCCGCCGGTTCGCCGGAACCGTCAATCGCAGCAGGCGTGCTGCTCCCGTGCCTGTGGACGACTCGGCACAGAGATGGCACGAGTCGGCCGTTGTGTACTGCCGCCACGTTGCTTATTTTGCAAACAAGTGATGGCGCACCAGACGACAAGGAGGAGAACCATGTTCACCCAGCTGACGGAGGAGCTGCTCGACCTCGAGGCGACCACGAAGGGGTACGGCGGGGCGCTGTACGCCGCGGTCGACCCCGGCGGAAGCTGTTGTGGCGGCTGCTGCAACCTCGTCCTCTGCTGCTGCTGTTCCCAGATCTGCTGGTGAGCACGGCGGCACAGCGCGCGGAGCGCCCGCGGGACGGACAAGCCTTCCGCCGACCTCTGCTCGCGCCCTGGTGGCGCACTCTCGAGGAGCGTGACCGGTTGCTCTTCGAGCATGCGGGCCGGGTCGTCGAGCTCAACGGACGGGCCGTCCGAGCGCTCCTGCCCACGCTCATACCTCTCCTCGACGGCACGCACACGGTGCAAGAGATCGTCGAGATCCTCGGAGTCGCGGCGGAGGCTCCGATCGCGAGGGCATTGGCGCTGCTCGACGATCACGGCGTGCTCGTGGAGGGCCCGGGGAGCGAAAGCGCCGGCGCATGCTACGTCGCGGCGGTGTGCTCGTCGACGCCCGACGCCGTTTCCTCGGCGTTGGCGAGCTCCCGTGTCGCGATCCTCGGCTCGGCGCCCGCCGGAGCCGAGATCTCGCGTCTGCTCGAGTCGGCCGGTGCGGTCGGGACGACGTCGGCGCCGATCGACGGACCGCAGCTGGAGATGGACGCGGACCTGATCGTCGCTGCGCCGGCGGCCGAGGAGACGGCATGCCTTGCAGGCCTGAACGAGGGCCGCCTGCGTGACGGGACGCCGTGGCTCGTCCTGCTGCCGACGGACGGCCGCTTTGCTGCTATCGGCCCGTTGTACGTGCCCGGACAGACGGCCTGTCACGCCTGCTACCTCCTGCGGCGCGGAGCGACGTCCGGCTACGAGCAGGACTTCGCGCTGATCGAGCGACGGCCGGTCCGGGCGTCGATGCCCGGGGCGGCGAGCGGGATCGCGGCGGGGCTCGCCGCGCTGATCTGCCTCCGCTGGCTCGGCGCGCGCGATCCGACGCTGCCCGGGGTGCTCCATGCGCTCGAGCTCCAGGGGCCTTTCGCCGTCACGCGGCATCGAGTGCTCCGCGTACCGCGCTGCCCGGCGTGTGCCGTGCCCTCACCGCCGCCGAGCCCGTGGTTCCGGGAGCTCGATGCTTGAGCTGCTCGACAGCCCTGCGACCCCCGTGGCCGACGCGCTCGTCAGGCTGGAGCAGGCCGTCTCGCCGCTGGTGGGCATCGTGCGTGTCGCGCCCGCGATCATGGTCGCTGCGGACGAAGCCCGACTGCACGCATTCGCGTGCCAGGTCGCGAGCGCAGCCAGGACGACCGGATCGGCAACCGTCGAATACGCGGGCTCCGCCCACGTGCGCTCCGAGCGGGCGCGCGCCGCCTCGATCGGCGAGGCCGTCGAGCGCTACTCCGCCACCTACGTCCCCGAGGGTTTGGCGACCGCCTCGGCGGCCGAGCTCGGGGGGAACGCGGTGCCGCCCGAGTCGTACGCGCTCTTCCACGAGCGACAGCACGTCCCGGGTTTTCCGTTCGCGCGGTTCACGCAGTCGACCCGCCTGTCGTTCGTGGAGGGTTTCGCGCTCGACGACGGGCGACCGGCATTCCTCCCGGCGCAGCTCGTCTACCTCCGCTACGGCCGCTCCGAACCGCCGATCGGCTATCCGACCAGCAACGGCCTCGCCTGCGGGCCAACGCTTGCAGAGGCCGTGCTCGCCGCGCTCCTCGAGGTCGTCGAACGCGACGCGATGATGCTCGTCTGGGCGAACCGGCTCTCGCTTCCGCAGCTCACGTGGCTCGACGACCCGGCGATCCGAACGCTCGACAGGCTGGCATTCGCCCCCACCGGGCTCAGGTACGCGGCGATCGACGCCAGCGCCTTCTTCGGCGTGCCGACCGCCATCGGCGTCGTCCACGGCGCCGACGGAGACCGAGCCGCGATCGGCATCGGTGGCGGCTGCGCACCGACTGTGGGCGACGCCTGGAGGACGTGCGTCGCGGAGGCCTTCGCCGTCCACCGTTGGCTGCGCGGCCTGCTCGCCGGTTCGCCGACGCCGATCGAGCGCGTCGAGGACGTTCGCACGCTCGAAGATCACACGCTGTTCCACGGAATGCCCGAGCGAGCGGGCGAGCTGGCGTTCCTGGAGGCTTCCGACGACGAGCGCCGCACGACGGACGTCCCCGCCGTTCCCGGCCGCAGTCCGGGGGAGATCGTTGCCGAGATCGTGCGGCGTCTGGGCGATCAGCGCGTCTCCGCGTACGCCGTCGACGTCACCTCGCCCGACGTCGAGGAGCTCGGCCTGAAGGTCGCCCGGGTGGTCACGCCCCAGCTCTGCGCGCTCGACGTCTTCGGAGGCGCACCGTACCGGGGTGGCACGCGGCTCTACCGCGCGGCCTTCGAGGCCGGCCTCGTCGGCAGGCCGGTGACGTACGACGACCTCAACCCGCTCCCGCACCCATACCCGTGAGCGCTCCCGAGCCACAGACGCTGCTGTTCGGCACCGTCGTCTACGGCGACGCCCCGCCGGCCTCGGACGACCCGGCCGAGCTTTTCCACGAGTCCTCCCGCTTCTACCCGGACGTCGTCGACACGTCGGCGGTGGGCGGGGCGCTGCTCGTCCGCAGCCCCGAGCTCCAGGCGAGCGTGCGGCGGGCGGTGCGTCGGCGGACCGGTTTGCCTGCTGTGCCGCTCCCCGAGGCGGAGCCTGTCAGTGGAAGCCTCGACACGCTGGTGGCGGCGCGCCGCTCGACCCGCGAATACGCGGCCACTCCCCTCCGGCTCGCGCAGCTCTCGACGCTGCTGCGCGCGAGCTACGGCGTCACCGGCGCGGACGGCCCGCAGCCGTTCCGCGCGGTCCCGTCGGGTGGCGCGCTCTATCCGCTGGAGCTCTATCTCGCGGCACAGCGCGTCGAGTCGCTCGAGCCCGCGCTCTACCATTTCGATCCGCTGCGCGCCGCGCTCGAGCGCATCCGCCCGCTCGGGGACGACGAGCTCGCGGGACTCACGCCGTACGACGAGCTCCTGGTGCCGAGCGCCGCCGTCGCGATGATCACCGCCGTCTTCTGGCGATCGCGCTTCAAGTACGGCTCACGCGCGTACCGCTTCGCGCTGCTCGAGGCCGGTCACCTGGCGCAGAATTTCCTGCTCGCCGCGACGGCGCTCGAGCTCACCACGTGTCCGGTGGGCGGCTTCTTCGATCGGAGGGTCGACGCGCTCCTCGGGGTCGACGGGCTGTACGAAGCTGCGCTCTACCTCCTGCCCGTCGGAGCGAGCGCCCGGTGACGGTCGCGCGGCTCGCGTGGTGGACGGCCACCGTCGCGCTGGCCTTCGCGCTTGCCCCACGGATCGACCCGTTGATCGACCATCGAGCGGCGGCAGTGCCGCTCGGAGTCTGCGCCGGCGCAATGCTGTTCGCCCTCCTCGTACGCAGGTCCGTCCCGGCCGCCACGCTCTCGCGCGTCCCCCGCGAGCGGCTCCTCGCGCGGACCGTCGTCCTCACGGTCAAGGCGGCTCACGAGGAGGCGATCTGGCGCGCCGTCGTTCTCGGTTTCCTGGTCGTGCCGATCGGCCGCATCGGAGCGCTCGTCGTGAGTACGGTCCTCTTCGCCGCTGCCCACGCGAACCGCCTTGGGGCGCGTGCGACGCAGCACCTCGCGACCGGCCTCGTGTTCGGGCTCGCGTACCTCGTCACGGGCAGGCTCGGCGCGGCGATCGGTGCCCACGCGACCTACAACGTGCTCGTCGGTGTCGGCCTCCTGACTGGTCGGGACGTGTCTCTATCGGCCACTAGCCACGCGACGGGCACGCTCGTACGATCGCCTGGCGCGTCCCGACCGACCCCGGCTCCGGCCGCGCGGCCCATAGTGGAGTCACCGCCGGTCGCCAGCCTCGTGGCAGTCTCGAAGTCGTTCGGCGCCGTGCGGGCGCTCGAGAGGGTCGATCTCGAGCTTCGAACGGGAGAGATCCTGGCGCTCCTCGGGCCGAACGGCGCCGGGAAGTCCACCGCGGTCTCCCTGCTGCTCGGTCTGCGCCGACCGGACTCGGGGCGCGCATTCCTCCACGGGCGGGATCCCCGGGACCCCGAGGCCAGACGTGGGGTCGGCGTGGTGCTCCAGGAGGTCGGCTTTCCGCTCTCGCTCCGTGTCCGCGAGGCCGTGGAGTTCGTCCGGGCGCACGACTCCGACGCGCCGCCGACCGTCGAGGTGCTCGAGCGTTTCGCTCTCGCCGAGATGTCCGACCGTGTCGCGCTCGGCCTATCCGGGGGTCAACAGCGGCGCCTGGCGGTGGCGCTCGCGCTCGCTGGCAGCCCACGCACCTTGTTCCTCGACGAGCCGACCGCCGGCATGGATGCGACCGCCCGCCGAGCGCTGCTCCGCGACATCGCAGCCTTCGCCGCGGATGGGGGCGCCGTGCTCCTGACGACACAGCAGCTCGACGAGGCCGAGGAGGTCGCCTCCCGCGTCGTGATGCTGGTGCGAGGCGGGATCATCCTCGAGGGGACGGTGGCGGAGGTTCGTGCCCGCGCCGGTCTCGCCAAGGTCACGCTGCGCGCCGAGACGCTGCCTCGTCTGCCGGGCGTCGAATCCGTCGAGTCCAGCGTCGATCTACACGTGGTCTACGTCGAGGACGCGGATGCGTTCGTCGCGGCTCTCGTTCGCTCGGGAGTCGCGTTCCGCGACCTCCGGGTGACGCAGATCAGCCTCGAGGACGCCTTCGTGGCACTGACGCAGGAGCCCGACGGATGAGACTCGCGCTCGCCTACGCGAAGATGGAGACGATCCAGTACGGCAGGTACACGCCGTACTCGGTCCCGACCCTCGCGCTCCCGGCGGTGCTGATGCTGGTCTTCGGTCATCAGGTCGTCCAGGGCGAGCCCGATCGAATGGTTGCCGGGTTCGCGGCAACCGCGCTGATCACCGTCGCGCTCTTCCAGTTCGGTGTGGGGATCGCGATGGGCCGGGTGACGCCCTGGGAGACCTACCTGCGGACGCTGCCCGCCGGCGCCGCTACGCGCATCACCGGCCGCATCTGCTCGGCGCTCGTATTCGCCGTCGCCACGGTTGCGGTCGTGATGGTGGTGGGCGCAGCGGTCTACGGAGCGGGCTACCCGCCCTGGCGGTTCGGAGCGCTGGTGCTCGCGCTGTTGCTGGGCAGCGTGCCGTTCGGTCTCGCTGGGATCGCGCTCGGCTACTGGCTACCGCCACGCTCGGCGATGCCGATCGCCAACATCGTGATCATCCCGGTGATCGTGGTCGGCTTCCTCTGGACCCGACCACCCGACGACTTCCCGAGAAGCGCAGACATCGCCTCGCAGCTCACGCCGACGCGCAGCTGGGCGGAGGTGCTGGACTCCGTCTCGACAGGCGACCAGCCTCTGCCCCTGCATCATGTGGCGGCGCTCGTCGGGTGGGCGATCGTGTTCTTCGCGCTCGCGTGGTGGGGGTACCGCCGCGACGAGGGAGAGCAGTTCGAGTAGCGGCTCGATGCGAAATACACGTCCTTACGGCGTCCGCTTCCGCGGATATTTCGCATCGAGCCTCTAGCTACCAGGCCGTCTTCAGGAGCTCGGTGACGTCGTCCGCGGATGCCGGCCGCGGGTTCACGCGGGCGCCGGGCCTGGCGGCGATGAGCTCTCCGAGCTCGCCGAGGCCCGCCTCGGGGACCCCGAGGTCGCGGAGACGACCGAACCCGCCGAGCGCCGCGAGCTCCTCGATCCGCGCCGGCGCGTCGTCCGTCTGCAGCGCCGTCGCGAGGCGCTCGACCGCCTCGGGCACCGCCTCTGCGTTGAAGCGCAGCGCGACCGGAAGGCAGACAGCGTTCGCGGAGCCCTGCGGAACGCCGTACCGGCCTCCGATCCCCTGTGCCATCGCGTGGCCGAGGCAGACGCCGGACTCCGCCAGCGCGAGCGCCGCGCGATGCGCGCCCTCGAGGAGTCGGGAACGCCCGTAGATCCCGGTGGGGCGCGCGACGACGATGGGCAGCGCGTGGTTGATCGCCGTGGCGCCGGTGTCGGCATGCCGCGCAGCGCGCGACGCCGCGTGCGGGTGGTAGTAGGCCTCGGCGCAGTGCGCCACGGCGTTCATCGACGTCCCGACGGTCGGCTCCAGTGGGAGGCCCAGCGTCAGCTCGGGGTCGTAGATCGCGCCGATCGGGGTCGCGCGCGGGTCGTTGCCGCCGCCCTTGCGTCCGGGTGCGAGCAGGATGCCGAAAGAGGAGGTCCATTCCGCTCCCGCGTACGTCGTCGGTACCGCGACGATACGCGGCAGGGGCGTGTGACCCACATCGGCGAGCTCGGCAACGAGGGCCTTGCAGGTGTCCATCGCGCTGCCGCCGCCGAGGCCGACGAGGCCGTCCGCGCCGAGCTCGGCCGCCAGCGCGAGCGCCGCGCGATGCGCGCCCTCGAGGAGTCGGGAACGCCCGTAGA
>DASSVY010000246.1:0-2504 GCA_035705535.1 Gaiella sp.
GGTCTCCGGGAGCCGGCCGAGCGTGAAGAGGGCGTGGTCGCCCTCCGGGACGACGTACGTCGTGTAGCGCAGCCCCCAGACCTGGACGAGGGACGGATCCTCCCACGCATCGGGCGCGGTTCCTGCCACACGGGCATGGAGCGAATGGAGCGCCGATCGCGGGACGCTGTCCTGGAGACCTGCCCGGGCGGCGCGTGCGAGCGAGGCAGGCGCCGCGGGGAGGCGCTCGTCGAGCGCTCCGGTGCGCCGCCGGAACGCGACGATCTGCTCGCGCGTGACGGCGACGGGCGCCATCGCCGCTCCTCGGGTTACGGTCGCGGGAAGGACGGGTCGTCGCGGATCGAGGCGAGGTCGTCGTCCGTCTGCGCCATCTCGAGAAAGCGGCCCTCCATCTTCACCGCCTGCCGGATCCGCTCGAGCGCCTCGTCTCGCCTGCCCGCCCGCGCGAGCGCGCATGCGAGGTTGTAGACGGTCACTCCGCTGTCGGGCGTCTCGGCGAGATGCTCCTCGAGGAGCCCGATCGCCTTGTCCCACTCCTCGGTCTGCCAGAAGGCCAGCGCCTCGGCCGTCCGCTCCCAGGGGGACGGCGTGAACACGACGCCCGGCTTCGCGCCGACCGCGAGGATCGTCGTCCCGCGCTCGCCGACCGCTCCGCGCTTCACCGCCGGGTCGGCAACGTGGACGATGGTGCCGGCGGGCGCGTCGAAGGTCTCGCCTTCGAGCGTGAACGTCGCATGCCCCGAGACGACGACGTACACCTCCTCGTGCTGCTCGCCGTCGGCCTCGTCGTGCTCGCCGATCACCTGCTGGTCGTCCTCGGTCGCCGTCCACGCGTTCATGCCGAACGCTTGCACCCCGAGCGACCGTCGGACGGGATGCCAGTGCGCTCCCATCTGGCCCAGCGCGATCTCGTCGAGTGTGACAACGGCATAGCGGTCGCTCATGCGGACTCCCTCAGTCGGTCGAGCACGACAGGATCGATCGAATCCTCGCCGTCGACCCGCTCCTCGAGGTTCTCGACGCCGGCCCAGGAGGCGAGGTCGGCATGGCCGACGCGGTGGAGGAGGTCGTCCAGCTCCACCCGCAGCTCGTCGTCGACCGAAAGCCATTGGTCGCGCGGGGTCGACCCGAAGAGCGCGTCGTGCATCCGGTAGATGCGGCGCAGCTCGACGAGGGGATCCGGGTGCTCGTCGACCCGGAGGTCGACGAGCACGTCGGAGAGGTTCGCGTAGCCGCCGTCGCGCTCGACGACGAGGAGCGCTGCGGACTGCCGCCCGCGGCTGTCGCCGCCGGCGGCCTCGGCGGCGTCGAGGCAGTCGAGCAGGCGCTCTGCGAGTCGCTTCCCTGCGGATGCCTCGAACGTCTCGGCGAGCGCATCGACCGTCTCGCCCGACACGAGGATGTTCCCCTGCGCCGCGTAGCCCGCCCCGGCGCGGCCGCCGGCCCAGGCGTGGCACTCGGTGCCGGTGTAGGTGGCCGAACGACCGTCGCCGTCGACGATCCCGAGCTGGCGGTGGGCGCGACCCTCGTCTGCCGAGGTGAGCCGCGCGACCGCTTCCTCGGCGTCCAGGCCGTCGCGGAGCAGCGCGAGCCCCTGCGGTCCGTATCGCGGGTTCGCATACGCCTGCGTCGCGATCGCGCCGACGTGCGGCTCGGCCCACGGCACGACCGAGCCGACCGCGAGGAACTTCGACTGCGTCGCGACGCCCCACTGCCCTGCAGCGAGGTCGCACACGCAGATCGAATATGTCGCGACGGGCGGAGGCTCGAGCTGCAACGTGCGCCTTGCATTGTCAGCCATAGGTCAGCTCCGGCAGGTCGAGGTCGAGCAGCGCGGGGTCCGTGACGAGCGCGCAGGCGACCTCGGGGCGGGCGAGCGCCAGTGTCACGCCGGCCGCATCGTGTGCGCGGGCGACCACCGGCCGGCCTGCTGCGTGCGCGGCACGCAGCGCCTCGTCGTCGTCGACCGCGTCGACCACGAGCGCGCCGTCGAGATCGATCGTCCCCTCGAGGACGACGGCCGGGACCCTCCGGCCCGTTGCGCCGAACCAGCGCTCCCTCACGGTGAGGAGGCTACTGGAGCGGAGCGCCGCGAGGGAACGAAGAGACGGCGGCCGGTGTAGAAGCACCGACCAAGGAGGCATTCGATGAAACGACTGTTGCTCGCGTTGGCGCTCGCCGCCCTGCTCGTCCCGGTCGTGGCGACGGCCGGCGGCTTCGCGACCGTCCAGCTGAGCTCCCTGCCGGCCGGCACCGACGCCGGCGGCACGTGGACGCCGACGATGACCATCCTCCAGCACGGCGTAACGCCGCTGGACGGCCTGCAGCCCGCTGTCAGGCTCACCGACGACTCCGGAGCGACGCAGTCGTTCGCCGCCCGTCCGGCGGGCGAGCCCGGGACGTACGTGGCGAACGTCAGGTTCCCGGCCGCAGGCACGTGGCGCTACGAGATCTGGGACGGCTTCTCTCAGACGCACACGTACTCGCCGGTGACGATCGGAGAC
>DASSVY010000247.1:0-10387 GCA_035705535.1 Gaiella sp.
GCTCGGCGTGTTGCTCGGCGGCGTCAAGCGCCTGCGCCCGCAAGGCGGTCAGCTGAGGGTCGTCGTGACGCAGCCGGGGCTTCGCAGGATCTTCGAGGTCACCCTGCTCGATCGCGTCTTCATGCTGTTCCCGACGCGAGCCGAGGCGCTGGACCGGCTCTGAACGACCGCCGGCGCGACCCGAATCCGCGGACGTCAGGGATAATCGGTCGCTTCGATGGTCACGATCGCGTCGAGCCCCGAGATCTCGAGCACGCGCGCGGCCTGCGGCGACGGGCGCGAGATCGCGAACCTCGTTCCGGACTCGCCGGCGCGCCGGCTCGCGTCCGCGATCACCTTGAGCGCCGACGAGTCGAGGAACGTGCAGTCGGCCAGCACCAGCGTCGTCGCCCCGCCGGCCTCGATTGCCTGGTCGAGCGCCGGCTGCAGGTTCTCGACCGTCGCGAGGTCGAGGTCGCCGCGCACGGCGATCCGCCGGCCGGCCTCGGACGTGTCGACCACGACCTCGAACTCTCCGCTCTCCATCGCGGCGAGTCTACGTGCCGTCGGGACGATCGAGCCGGGGCGGTGACAGAGTGACGGACGTCGTCTCGATCACGGTGCCCGCAGCGCCCGGCTGGAGCGGCGTCGTAGAGCTGGTGCTGGCCGGGCTCGGTGCGCGGCTCGATCTGCCGTACGACCGGATCGACGAGCTCCAGCTGGCGACGACCGCCGTGCTCGAGGACGCCCTCGGGCCCGATGTGCAGGTCGACGCCGCTGCAGGCGCGGATAGCGTCGACATTCGTGTCGGCCCGCTCGGCGCCGCCGCCGGAGATCCTGCCCGCCGACGTGTGCTCGACGCGCTCGCCGACAGCGTCGCAGTGGAACGCGGAGACGACGGCGACACCTGGGCCGTGCTGAGGTTCGTGCGCAGCGGGACGCGCTGAGACGTGCCCTCGAGTGAACAGCGCGTGCTGCTCGTCGCCTACCTCGAGAACGGCGACGTGCATGCGCGAGACAGGCTCGTCGAGGAGCTGATGCCGCTCGTACGATCCCTGGCGAACCGATACGCGGGACGTGGAGAGCCGACGGAGGACCTCGTCCAGGTCGGAGCGATCGGGCTGGTCAAGGCGATCGACCGGTTCGAGCTCGAGAAAGGAGTCGAGCTGTCGACCTACGCCGTGCCGACGATCGTCGGGGAGATCCGGCGACACTTTCGCGACCGGACGTGGGGCGTCCACGTTCCGCGTCGACTCAAGGAGCTGTCGATGCGCCTCTCCCGGACACGCGACGAGCTGTCCGCGGAGCTCGGACGCTCGCCGACGGTGGCGGAGCTCGCCGAAGCCGTCGGAGTCGACGAGGAGGAGGCGATCGACGCGCTCGAGGCCTCGAAGGCCTACGCGCCGCGCTCGCTCGACCAGCCCTACGACGACGACGAGCCGGCACGCGTCCCCGGCCTCGCCGACGAGGAGCGCGGCTATGCGGCGCTCGAGCGCGGCTCCGTGGTCCGACAGGGACTCGACGCGCTCGACGAGCGTGAGCGGCGGATCGTCGTGCTCCGATTCCTGCGAGGCATGTCGCAGTCCGAGATCGCGGCCGAGGTCGGGATCTCGCAGATGCACGTCTCGAGGCTGCTCAGGAAATCGCTGGAGACCATGCGTGGACGCCTCGACGAGACGGAGGTGACCGCGTGAACGGACGGGTCGTGCTCGAGGTCCCCGCAAAGCCGGAGTACCTGCTGCTCGCACGCCTCGCTGCCACGAGCGTCGGGCGCTCCGCCGGGGCCTCCGAGGAGACGATCGCCGACCTCAAGCTGGCCGTCACGGAGGCGGTCGCGAACGCGGTCAAGCACGCGTACCCGCCCGATGTTCCGGGGCGCGTCACGGTCGAGCTCACCGCGTCCGCCGGCCGGCTCGAGATCGCCGTCTCCGATCGGGGACGCGGCCTAGGGGACGGTGATGCGCCGCCGTCGACGGATCGTCCCGCCGAGAGCGGCATGGGCCTCTCGATCATCCGCGCGATCGCGGACGAGATCGACGTCGGCGCCGGCCCCGACGGCCGCGGCACGCGCGTCCGCTTCGCCTGCGCCTTCTAGGACGCTGCGTCAGCGGCGCGTGAGCGCCTGCTCGCGGTCGTCCCACAGTTCGAGCACCTCGTCGAGCCCCGTCAGCTCGAATGCCCGTGAGACGAGCGCCGGCGGCCGTACGATCCGCAGCCGGCCGCCCCGCTCGCGCATGCGCCGGTGCGCCCCCACGAGGGTACCGAGCCCCGCCGAGTCGATGAACGTGGTCGCTTGCAGGTCGACGACGACGAGCTCGACGTCGCCGTTGCCGTCGGTCGCCTCGTGGAGCCCCGCCCTGAGCCCGGGCGCCGTATAGGCGTCGAGATCGCCGCTCGCGCGAAGCAGGACGACGCCGGGCTCAGGACGATCGACCTCTATCCGGTCGTGCATTTCCCCCTCGTTCTACCGAGTCTGGTGCTGCGTGCGTCAGTTGACGCGCTCTTCCTTGACGGTCGTGCCGCCGGGGCCGCTCTCGACGGCCTTCCGGTGCGTCCCCATGCCGCCCCAGCTCGACCAGAAGACGAGGGAGAGCACGAGGCCGATGGCGCCGACCACCATGAGGATCACACCGACCGTGTTCAGGTCGATCCCCGACGTCTCGGCCGAGACGGCCCATGTGAGGATCGCACCGGCGGCGATCAGAAGCAGGCTGACACCAACGCCCATCTCGGAACTCCTTTGCTCTTGGGTGTCGCCGGTTCGGGCGAGTCGTCTGCGCGTCCCGGCGTTCTCGGGAGCGATCCTTCCCGGCCGCAACGCGGCTGAAACGCCTGCATGCCGCGGGGGAGAGGTGGCCGGAGAGCGGCGCTTGCCGCCCTCCGGCCTAAGAACTCGTTTCAGAATGAAGCCTTGTGCCGCCGTGTCGCGCTGGGCGGCACGCTGCGGCGTCCTCGGTCGCCCCGATATGCCCGCATATCGGGGCTCCCTGCGTCCTTGCAGCGCGCTCGCCCAGCGCGCCCCGGCAACGAAGCGTCATTCTGAAACGAGTTCTACGTGTCAGGCGCCGACGACCGTGATCGTGCGGACGATCTCCGCGGTCGTCGCGGTGTTCGCAGCGACGAGCACGCGGTACGTCTTCTTCTTCGCGACCGTCAAACCGGTTGCCCGGACCTTGACGGTGCAGTCGATCCCGAGCGGCGCGGCGCCCTGGTCGACCGAGACGAGCTTCGTGCCCTGGTAGCCGCGCACCGTGAACCCGACGGTCGTGCCCCTCGGGTTGTTCGCGCAGTACTCACGCAGGTACACGGTGAGCAGCGGGTTCTTGGTGCCGCCCTTGACGGTGATCTTGCCGTTCGTCGGGTCGAGGGGCCGCGCGACCGGGGCGAACCGCGGCTGCGCTCGCTTCGGGGTGCCATCGAGGCGGTAGATCCCGCTCTGCCAGAGGCTGCCGTTCGAGTCCTGCATCACGAACCAGATGAACATGCCGACGCGCTGGTCCTTGCGTGCCATGTTGATCGCCTGCGGCAGGTAGGCGGCCTGCTGTGCCTCGGTGACCCCGGCCGGCTCGCCCGGCTTCGTCTCGTTGCCGTACTCCGTGATCCAGACGGGGGTCTTCTTCCGGCCGAAGGCCTTGTCGAGGTCCTTCTCGAACTGCGCCATCGTCGTCAGCGTGACGTTCGGGTAGCGGACGCGCTGCGTCGGCTTCTGCGCGACCGGGAACGGGTACGGGTGGTGCGCCCAGGCGTCGAACTTCAGGCCGCCGAGCTTCTTCCCCTCTGCGGCGACGCCCTTCATGAAGGTTGCGGGCGCGACGGTGTCCGTCTGACCCTGCTTCGGCTTGTCACGGCCGTGCGAGGAGGTCTCGCCGATCGCGACCTGCGCGGACTTGCTGCCCTGCTTGATGCCGGTGTAGCCGGCCTTCGCGAGCCGGGCATACGTGCGCGTCGAGACGATCTTCCCGGCCCTGTTGAACTGCGGCCGCAGGAACGTCCCGAGGTTGGACTCGTTCCAGATCGAGAAGAAACGGACGTACGGATACCCGGCGAATCGGCCCGAGTACCGCGAGGCGACCGCGCGCGCGAAGTTCTGGAAGTCGGTCATGTTGCGCGGCGCCACCTGCGGCGCCTGGCCCCCGTTCGCCCACTTCGGCGTCCCCCACAGGGTGATCAGGACCTCCATCCCGCGCTGCTGCGCGTTCTGCACCAGCTCGTCGATGTCCTGGAAGTTATAGGCGGGGTCGAACGAGTCGGCCGGGCTCGCCGGCTTGTCCGGCGCTGCGCGCGACCAGTCGACGACCGTTCGCACGATCCGCGCTTCGTTGCCGCGCGCTCGATCCATCGCCTCCGTCCGTTGCGGGTCCCAGCGGAACATCGGGTCGTCCTGGAAGCCCACCCACATGCGGTCGGCAGCCGCGGCGGCCGGGACGAGCACGGCGGCGGCCAGACAGGCGAAGACGATCGTTCGGGCGGCAAATCGCACGGGAACCTCCTAGTGCGGGGTCGGGAACCGGGCAACGGTAGCCCCACCGCGTAAGGGCGGTGTGAAGTCGTGTCAATGTCCCAGATTCGCCGCGGACGCACCGGTCCCCTGTCTCGGGTGTGGCATCCGTCGGGCGATCGCGTACACTCGGGGCGATGCTCTGGGAAGCCGTCTTCCTGCTCCTCATCCTCAAGATCCCGCTCGTCTACATGTGCCTCGTGGTCTGGTGGGCGATCCGTGCGGAGCCCCGCGACGAGGAGCCGGCGGCCGTCGCCGCGGTGACCGACACGCCGTCGCCGCCCGCGCCGCCGACCGCTCCGGTGGGCGCGAGGCCGCGTGTTCCGCATGGTCCGAGCCGGAAGGGCCCGCGCCGCACAGACCGCGAGCGGATCGCTGCGCGACCGCCCGCCCAGCGCGGTGACGCGCGTCGATGAGCGCCGTCGAGGAAACTCCGCAGAAGCGCTCCTCGGCGGCCGACACCGTCGCGGGATTGCTGGCGGCCGCGTCGATCGTTCTCTCGGCAATTGCGATGGGGGCCGGGTTGCTGCTGCAGATCGACGCCCATCCCGCCCGTCTCACGCCGGTCGCGATCGTGATCGCGTTGGTTGCGGCGCGCATGAGCGCGCGATACCAGTCGCTCGCCTTGAAGGCAGCCCTGTTCGGGGCGGTCGCCTGGGTGGTGGGGCTGACGGTCGTGATCGTCACCGACGGCCCGCTCTTCTAGCTTTCGGGCGCGTCGGGCTCCGGCGTCGCTGCTACAACACGTCGGCGATGGCAGCGACCGAGTCCACGGGCTTGAACGCCGCGTACGTCGCCCAGCTCCGCGCGGACTTCCTCGACAGCCCGGCGAGCGTGCCCGACGAGTGGCGCCGGATCTTCGAGGCGGACGGAAACGGCTCGCCTGCGCCCGTCGTGGCGCCGAGGCCCGCCGACCCCGAGCCAGCCGCCGTCGCGGCAACCGCCGTCGCCGCGCCTCCGCCGGAGGCCGCCGGAGAGGCCGCCGAACCGGAGGTCGACGACGAGCTGCTCGCCGGGATCGCGGCGGCGATGGCGCTCGTCAAGGCGTACCGCATGCACGGTCACCTCGCGGCACGCCTCGATCCGCTCGGCTCGGAGCCGACGGGGGACCCGGCGCTCGACGAGACCCGCCTCCACCCGCCGCTGACGCCGGAGCTGCAGGCGCGGATCCCCGCGAGCCTGCTCCGCCTCTCGGTCCCGGGCGAGACGCTCCTCGAGGCGCTTCCGCGGCTACGCGAGGTCTACACGGGCTCCAGCGCGTACGAGATCGAGCACATCTCGGATCACGCGGAGCGCGTCTGGCTGCGCAAGGCGATCGAGTCCGATCGGTTCCGGGGCGAACGCGCCCCGGAGGAGCGTCTCGCGCTGCTTCGTCGGCTGACCCAGGTCGAGGCCTTCGAGCGCTACCTGCGCCGGTCCTTCCTCGGGCAGAAGCAGTTCTCGCTCGAGGGGCTCGACGTGCTGGTGCCGATGCTCGACGAGTCGATCGAGCTCGCCGCCGCCGGGGGCGCGCACGAGGTCGTGATCGGGATGGCGCATCGGGGCCGGCTGAACGCGCTGGTCCACACCGTCGGTCGCTCCTACGAGTCCGTCCTCCGCGAGTTCGAGGGGGAGCGCTCGTACGACGCGCTCGTCGTCGACCCGGAGGGAGGCAGCGGCGACGTGAAATATCACCTGCCCGCCTCAGGGACGCGCGTGACCGACGGCGGCGAGATCGAGGTGACGATCGCGCCGAACCCGAGCCATCTCGAGGCGGTCGATCCCGTGGTCGAGGGCTGGGCGCGCGCCGAGCAGACCGACCGCACGTCCGGTTCGGGGCTCCACGACCCGACCGTCGCGCTGCCGATCCTCATCCACGGCGACGCTGCCTTCGCCGGCCAGGGGATCGTGGCCGAGACCTTCAACCTCCAGAGCCTCGAGGGGTACGCCACCGGCGGGACCCTGCACCTGATCACGAACAATCAGGTCGGCTTCACGACCGACCCGATGGAGGGGCGTTCGACACGGTATTCGAGCGACCTGGCGAAGGGGTTCGACGTGCCGATCGTGCACGTCAACGCCGACGATCCCGAGGCGGCGCTCGCGGCAGTGCGTCTCGCCCTGGCCTACCGCGAGGAGTTCGGGCACGACTTCGTGATCGACATCGTCGGCTACCGGCGCTTCGGGCATCAGGAGCAGGACGAGGCCGCGTACACCCAGCCGCTCCAGGCGGAACGGATCGAGTCCCAGCCGACGGTGCGCGAGCGTTACGCAAAACGCCTCGCCGAGGAGGGCGTCCTCACGCACGAGGACGCCGAGCGGCTCGTCGAGGAGATGGTCGCGACGCTGCGCTCGGCGCACGAGAGCCTCCGCGCGTCGATCGCGGAGCCGCCCGCGCCGCCGTCCGAGCCGCTGCCGAGTGCAGGGACGGGCGACGCGGTCGAGACGGCCGTCGACGCCGAGCGGCTCCGCGGGCTGAACGAGGAGCTCCTCCGCGTCCCGGAGGGGTTCACGGTCAACCCGAAGCTCGCGAAGCAGCTCGAGCGCCGCCGGGAGACCGTGGTGGACGGCGGGATCGACTGGGGTCAGGCGGAGGCGCTCGCCTTCGCGTCGCTGCTCGAGGACGGGATTCCGATCCGGCTCTCGGGACAGGACACGGAGCGCGGAACCTTCTCGCATCGGCATCTGGTGCTCCACGACCCGCACACGGGCGAGACCGTCGCCCCGATCCAGCACCTGGCGCGCGCCTCGGCCTCGTTCGAGGTCTACAACTCACCGCTCTCGGAGTACGCGGCGCTCGGATTCGAGTACGGCTACTCGGTCTCGGCGCCGGAGGCGCTCGTCCTCTGGGAGGCCCAGTTCGGCGACTTCGTCAACGGAGCGCAGGTCGTCGTCGACCAGTTCATCGTCGCCGGCCGCTCGAAGTGGAAGCAGACGTCCCGCTTGACGCTGCTCCTCCCGCACGGCTACGAAGGCAACGGGCCGGAGCACTCGAGCGCGCGGCTCGAGCGGTTTCTCCAGCTCGGGGCGCAGGAGAACATCCGGGTCGCGAACTGCACCACCGCCGCGCAGTACTTCCACCTGCTCCGGCGTCAGGCGCTCGACGCCGTCGCCCGCCCACTCGTCCTGATGACGCCGAAGGGCCTGCTCCGGCTGAGGTCCGCCTCTTCGAGCCTCGAAGACCTCGCCGCGGGGCGCTTCCAGCCCGTCCTCGACGACTCCGGAGCCGACCCGAACGCGGTCGAGCGGCTCGTCCTCTGCTCCGGCAAGGTCTACTACGACATCGTCGGCCACGAGCTCCGCGAAGGCGCGCACGCCGTCGCGGTCGCCCGACTCGAGCAGCTCTATCCGTTCCCGGCCGTCGCCGTCGCGGAGACGCTTCGCCGCTACCCACGTCTCCGAGAGGTCGTATGGGCCCAGGAGGAGCCACAGAACATGGGGCCGTGGCGCTCGATCAGGCACCGGCTCGAGGAGGCGGCACGGGAGACGACCGCCGAAGGCGTCCGGTACCTCGGCCGGTCGTGGAAGGCGAGCCCGAGCGAGGGCTACCCGACGGCACACCAGCGCGAGCAGGACCGCATCGTCCGTGTCGCGCTCGGCGACGTCTAAGGCCGCATCCGGCGCCGTGTCCGTGCGGACGCGGCAGCCGCGGCGCCGGCCGCGACCTTCGGCCCGTACGCCCAGGCGAGCCGGAGCACCATGCGCCGCTGTGCGGGCGGCAGCCTCCGCCAGAGGCGGAAGAGGACGAATGCGATGCCGATCGGGCTCTTCGGGAGACGGAGCATCTTCGAATCCAAGCACACGGCGACGCCGCCGGGCTGTTGCCCGGTGACAGCGACGCCGGGGCTACACTGCGGCGTGGCCCAAGACCGACGTCCACCCCGGGACCAGGCCCGTCCCGACGGAGAAGAGATGCCGACAGAGACGCAGATTCCGGACAACCCCTTCACCGACTCGACGACGGTCGACGAGGACAACTCGTCGCTCTCCCGGGCAATCCAGGAGCACCTCGACCTCAAGCAGCGGAACGCCGAGCTCGACGGCCCGATGCCGCTCGATCGCTATTCCGTCGAGGATCCGTTCGAGAACCATCCGCTGTTCAAGTCGGAGGAGCAGGCACGCCTCGAAGAGACGCTCGACGGCGTGGAGGCGCCCGAGCCCGTCACGCCGCTCCCGTGGCCGGGAGAGGACGAGGTCGCCGAGGGAGCCGCGCTCGACGAGGGTCTCTGGGGCCGCTCGCGCGACTTCGACTGGGGCGAGTAGGCGGACCTAGGCGACCCGGCGCTCGTCGGCGCCCTCGAGCGTCGTCGCGAGCCGCCTGAACGCGCCGTCGATCCCGATCAGCTCGTCGTAGGTCCCGCGCTGGACGATCCGGCCGTGCTCCAGCACGACGATCTCGTCCGCGCGACGGACGGTCGCGAGGCGGTGGGCGATGATCAGCGAGGTGCGCCCACGGAGCAGCGTGTCGAACGCCCGCTCGATCAGCACCTCGCTCGGCCGGTCGATGTTCGAGGTCGCCTCGTCGAGGATCAGGATTCGCGGGTCGGCCACGAGCGCCCGCGCGATCGAGATGAGCTGACGCTCGCCCGCCGAGAGCCCCGAGCCACCCTCGCGGACGACGTGGTCGAGCCCACCCTCGAAGCGGGCCGCGACCCGGTCGACGCCGATCGCCCGTGCTGCCTCGGCGATCTCGGCGTCGGTCGCCTCGGGCCGTGCGAAGCGGAGGTTGTCCGCGATCGTCCCGCTGAACAGGAACGGGTCCTGGAGCACGACTCCGAGCTGGCGCCGGTAGGAGCGCAGGCGCACGTCGCGGAGGTCGATCCCGTCGACGCGCACGGCCCCGTGGTCGGGGTCGTAGAAACGCGCGACGAGCTTCGCCGTCGTCGACTTGCCCCCGCCGGACTCGCCGACGAGGGCGATGCAACCGCCCGCCGGGACGTCCAGCTCGAGCCCGTGGATGACCGGCTCGTCGCCGTACGCGAAGACGACGCCGTCGAGCTCGAGCCGTCCCTCGACCCGTCCGAGGTCGCGCGCTCCCGGCCGGTCCTTCACGTCGTGGGCCGCGTCGAGGACGGTCGAGATCTTTCCCATCGCGGCACTCGCCGCCTGTACCTGCCCGTAGAGCTCCGACAGCTCTTGGAGCGGCTGGAAGACGAGCGACAGCATCCCTGCGGCGGCGATCAGCGTGCCGATCTCGAGAGACCCCGCGTCGATCATCCGCGCGCCCGCGTACAACACGGCGACCTGCGCGACGACCCCGAGCAGCTCGATCGCCGGGAAGAAGACCGAGGAAAGCTTCTGCGCGTGGACGTTCGCGACCCGGTTGGCCTCGTTCAGCCCCTCGAACTCGCGCTGGAACGTGCGCTCGCGGGTGAATGCCTGCACGACCGCCATCCCGGCGACGGACTCGGCGAGCTGCGCGGTGACCGCGGCGATCCGTGTGCGGACGTCCGTGAAGGCGGTGTGCGAGGTCCGCTGGAACCAGCGGGTGACGAGGATCCCGGGCGGGAGCACGAGCAGGGCGACGAGCCCGAGGCGCCAGTCGAGCAGGAAGAGCCCGCCGACCGCCGCGACGAGCGTCAGCGTGTTGACGACGAGCGTCGTCAGCCCCTGGTTGAGGACGTCCGAGAGCGCGTCGACGTCGCTCGTCAGCCGCGCGATGATCCAGCCGGCCTTCTGCTGGGAGAAGTAGCGGAGCGACAGCGACGTCAGGTGGTCGAAGAGGTCGCGCCGGAGGCCGAGCACGATCCCCTGGCCGATCCCGGCGAGGCCGCGGATGAGGACGGCACTGAGTGCCCAGCCGACGGCGTTGACCCCGAGGTAGACGAGGACGATCTGCGTCAGGAAGCGCGTGTCGCCGGCGCGGATTCCGCGGTCGATCGCCTCGCGGACGAGCAGCCAGCCTCCGGTCTGGGCCGCCGCCTCCCCGAC
>DASSVY010000248.1:0-2231 GCA_035705535.1 Gaiella sp.
CTCGGCGCGGCGCTCGTGTCGCCGGCGGCGCTCTCGATCGTCACGACGACGTTCCGCGAGGGCCCGGAG
Source organism: Gaiella sp. (assembly GCA_035705535.1). GTDB lineage: Bacteria > Actinomycetota > Thermoleophilia > Gaiellales > Gaiellaceae > Gaiella. Next base: position 70 of record DASSVY010000248.1, read on the forward strand.
CGGACCAAGGCGCTCGGCGTCTGGGCGGCGATCGCGGTCGGTGGCGGCGCCGTCGGGCTCGTGGTCGGCGGGATGCTCGTCGAGTGGCTCTCGTGGCCGTGGATCTTCTTCGTCAACGTGCCGGTCGGGATCGCGGCCTTCTTCTTCTCGCTGCGGTACGTCCCGGAGTCGAAGGACGAGCATGCGCACAAGAGCTTCGACGTCGCGGGCGCGACCGCCGTGACCGGTGGCCTCGTCGCGCTGGTCTACGGGATCGTCCGCTCGGCCGAGGCGGGCTGGGGCTCGGCGGAGGTGCTGGGCTTCCTCACGCTCGCCGTCGTGCTGCTGGTCTCATTCGTCGTGATCGAGAGCCGCTCTGCGGAGCCGCTCGTGCGCCTCTCGATCTTCTCGGTCAAGACCGTGCGCGCCGGGAACGTCGCGATGTTCGTCGTCGCCGCCGGGCTGTTCGCGATGTTCTTCTTCAACACGCTCTACGTGCAACGCGTGCTCGGGTTCTCGCCCGTGCAGGCCGGCTTCGCGTTCGTGCCGTTCACCGCCGGCGTGATCATCGGCGCCGGTCTCTCGCAGCGGCTCGTTCCCGCCCTCGGCGCACGCGAGGTGCCGGTCATCGGCGCCGCGCTCGGGGCCGTCGGGCTCTTGACGTTCCTGCGTCTGACGCCCGACAGCTCGTACGTCACCGACCTGCTCCCCGGGATCATGCTCGCGTCGATCGGGATGGGGCTCGTGTTCGTCCCCATCACGCTGATCGCGACGAGCGGGGTGTCGGTCGACGACGCGGGGCTCGCGTCCGGGCTGTTCAACACGTCGCAGCAGATCGGGGGCGCGCTCGGCCTCGCCGTGCTGTCGACGCTCGCGACGAACCGCACCACCGACGAGCTGTCCTCGGTCGGCGGCGCGCCGAGCCCGGCCGAGCAGGGGGATGCGCTCGTCTCGGGCTTCCACGTGACCTGGGCCGCCAGCGCGATCCTGCTCGTCGCGGGGGGCGCGCTCCTGCTCCTCCTGCTCCGTCGTCGCGACGTCGCGGCCGTCTCGCACGGCGAGACAGCGACCGTCCCCGTCTGAGCTAGAGGTCCTCGGCGACGAGGCCGAAGAGGACGCCGTCGACCCACTCGTCGTCGCGGCGGTACGCCTTGCGCCGGATGCCCTCGCGCACCCAGCCGGCACGCTCGGCGTGCCGGAGCGCGCGGTCGTTGAAGCCGTAGATCTCGATCTGCAGCCGGTGCAGGCCGACCTCGCGGATCAGGTGCCGCTGGAGCACACGCGCCGCCTCGTCCCCGACGCCGCGGCCGCGGAACGCCGGGTCGATCGCGAACGCGCCGACCGAGGCGATCTCGGAGCGCCGGTTGACGCGCTCCCACGTCGCGGTGCCCGCGCGCTCGCCCTCGACCGCGAAGACCATCACGCCGAAGTCCTCCGGCTCCGCGAGCGAGCGCGCCACGTCGGACGCGATCTCCTCCTCGGTCGTCGCCCTGACGCCCGCCAGGAAGGGGGCGACATCCTCGTGCGTGATGAGTCCGACGAGGAACGGCACGTCCTCGGGGATCGCCCGCCGGACCGTCACGCTCATCCGGGGACCTCCGCGGGCTTGCGGCGTACAGCGGCGATCGTCCCCGATCCGAGAGCCACGCCGCCGAGGATCAGCCCGAGGCCCGCGAGCACGGGAGCGGTCACCGGCTCGTCCAGCAGCACGGCGCCGTAGAGGAGCGCGAAGCCCGGCATGAGGTACGTCACGAGGCTCATCCGCCGCGCGCCGACGAGGTTGATCAAGCGATACATGACGAGCTGCGCAACGGCGGTGCCGAGCACCGCCAGCGCGAGGAGCGACAGCAGCGCGTCTCCGTCGGGAGACGACGAGGGCGCCTGGACGAGCGCGAGCGGCAGCAACGAGACCGCTGCGCTGATCATTGCGCCCGTTGCGAGCACCGGGCCGGGCGTGTCGCTCACGCTCCGCTGCCCGATGATCCCGCCGCACGCGTACGCGATCGAGGAGAGCACCACCGCAAGGGTGCCCGCGACCGACCACCAGCCGCCACCCGGATGCCCGCCCGCCAGGACGCCGACGCCCACGAGGCCGAGCGCCAGCCCCAGCAGACGTCCTCGCGTGAGCGGCTCGTGCGGAAGGAAACGGAGCCCGAGCAGCACCGTGAAGAGCGGGACGGTCG
>DASSVY010000249.1:0-3374 GCA_035705535.1 Gaiella sp.
GACACCGCGTTCGACCGGCTCACGCGCGAGACGATCTGGAAGGTCGTGACGCCCCGCTGGCGGCGACACCTCGACCGGCTCGTCGAGCGGGAGCGGCCCGATGCGGTGCTCGTCTTCACGGTGCCGATGGCGCACATCCGCGGCATCCCGACCACTCTCCGTGAGCGCTTCGGGATCCCGGTCGTGTTCTACGACGGCGACGTGCCGATGAGCCTCCCGGAGTTCGGCGGCATGGACACGGGGTTCAACTACGACCACGGCGCCGATCCGTCCGAGTACGACCTCGTCCTCTCGAACTCCGAGGGCGGTCTCGAGCGCCTGCGCGAGCTCGGCGCCCGGCGCGCCGAGAACGTGCCTTGGGCCGCCGATCCGGAGTTCTTCCGGCCGCTCCCGGTCGAGAAGGAGCACGACGTCTTCTTCTACGGCTACGGGGACAAGTTCCGGCGGGAGTGGATGGCCGCGCTCGTCGGCGAGCCGAGCCGGCGTGACCCGCGCGTCGACTTCGCGCTCGGCGGGCGCGACTTCCAGGGCGACATCGGGCGTGCGAGGACGATCGGCGACGTCCCGTTCAACGTGTTCGCACGGGCGATCTCGTCGGCACGCATCAATCTGAACCTCACCCGGCGCGCGCACGCGACCGTCGACGGCTCGTCCACGTGCCGGCCGTTCGAGCTGGCGGCGGCCGGGGCGGCGATCGTGTCGAACCCGCACGACGGGATCGAAGGCTGGTTCGAGCCCGGGGAGGAGCTGCTCGTCGTCGACGACGCAGACGCGGCGCTCGAGACGTACCACATGCTCCTGGACGACCCCGCGCAGGCGGTGGCGATGGGGGCTCGTGCCCGGGAGCGCGTGTTGGACGAGCACACGTACGGCCACCGCGCGCGGCTGATGCTGCGCCTCCTCGAGCTCGAGACGGCGGTTCCGGCGTGACCCTGCGCGTCCTCGCCGTCGTTCCCGCGTACGAGGAGGAAGCTGCGATCGGCGCGGTCGTCGCCGGGATCCGGGAGTTCGACCCGGAGATCGACGTGGTGGTCGTGGACGACGGCTCCGGGGACGGCACGGCCGAAGCGGCCGCCGACGCGGGGGCGGTCGTCGTGCGACTGCCGTTCAACCTCGGCATCGGCGCGGCGGTGCAGACCGGGTTCCGCTACGCGCTCGAGCAGGACTACGACGTCGCCGTGCGGCTCGACGGGGACGGCCAGCACGATCCCAGGGAGCTGCCGAAGCTCCTCGACCCGCTCGAGCGGGGAGAGGCGGACGTCGTGACAGGGTCGCGCTTCAGGGAGGCCGGGAGCTACCGGCCGCCGCTCGGGCGCCGGCTCGGGATCACGTGGTTCGCAAAGCTCGTCTCGCTGCTCTCGCGGCAGCGCGTGACCGACACCACCTCCGGCTTTCAGGCGCTCAACCGTCCGGCGATCGCGCTGTTCGCCCGCGACTATCCCAGCGACTACCCCGAGGTCGAGGCCACGGTGCTGCTGCTCAAGCACCGCCTACGGCTGGCGGAGGTGCAGGTGGAGAAGCGCGAGCGCGAGACCGGCTCGTCCTCGATCACGTTTTTGCGGTCGCTCTACTACGCCGTCAAGGTGACGCTCGCGCTGTTCGTGGGCATCGCCCGCCGCTCGGCCGTCCCCACGGAGGGGTCGCCTCGATGACGCCCGTTCGGATCTCGATCGCCGCGGCGATCGGCTCCGCTCTGTTGCTCCTCATCGTGCTCGAGCTGATCCGTGGACGCCGCCTGAAGGAGCGCTACGCCCTGCTCTGGCTCGCGACGGGCCTCGTGCTGCTCGTCCTCTCCATCTGGCGGGGCGGGCTCAACACGATCGCCGGCTGGCTCGGAGTCTCCGGATATCCGCCGGCGATCCTGTTCGCGGCGGCGATCATGTTCGTGATCGCGGTGCTCCTCCACTATTCGACGGTGCTCTCCCGTCTGACGGACGACAACGTCCTCCTCGCCCAGGAGGTCGCGCTCCTCCGCGCACGGATGGACGCGCTGGAGCGGGAACGTGACGGCGAGGCGACTACGGGACCGCGGGCGGGCTGATCGCGAAGACGTCGCCGCGGCTCTCGTCGTCGAGCCAGTTCGCCGCGACGCCGACCCGATAGATCGCGTCGGGCGGGGGGTTCTCGTCGAGATACCGGTGAGCGCGGGTCGTCACGAGCGTCTCCATGCGGAGATCGCAGCGGTCGACGCCGCGCTGCTCGCACACCATCTCGGAGAACCCACGCGACGCCGACGCGCGGTACACCCGATAGAAGGTGCGAGCGCGCTTCGTCGCGTCCGTCCACGTGAGGACGTTCGCGTTGCCGACGCGGTGAGCCTCCAGCGAGATCACGTTCGGGTCGACGGGGACACCGATCTCGTCCACGACGAGCTCCGGAATGACGTACGCCCCCGTCCCCCCGCCCTCGGGGGCGACGTGCACCGAGTCCGAGGCGAGGATCACCGCGACCGGCACGATCGCCAGGAACGCGACGATCCCGATCGTCGCCCGCCGGCCGGGCCGGCGGCCGGGCTGCGGCGCGAGCCGCGGCCCCATCCGGTCGAGGAACGTCGGGACGAGGAGCGGCACGGAGGCGCTGAGGAGCACGAAGGCGGGGAGCGCCGGCATGATCAGGCGCCAGTAGCTGCCGGACTCGACGGTGGCGACGTCGGCGGCGCCCTTCACGACGACGTACCCCAGCAGCCAGCCGAGGAGCAGGCCCGAGGCCGCGAGCGAGCGCCGCGCGACCGCGAGCGCGCCCGCGAGCGGGAGGAACTGCAGGACGCGGGCGCTCCACGTGAACTCGCGGATCCCCGACATGTTCTGCTTCCACGTGTCGAAGTTCAGGTGGATCGTCCGGTCGAACCAGCTCGTCGGCGACAGGACGATCGGATCGCCGAGCCCGGTCGCGAGGCGCGCCTGGCCGTCGGCGAAGAGCGGCACGTCGCCGAGCCCGCGGTATTTCCAGAGCGTGAGCGCGACGAGCGCGGGCACGAGAGCCACGGCGAAGAGGCCGGCCTCGCGCCAGCGGCGGGCGATGACGAACGCGAGCGCCGGGCCGAGCAGGAACAGCGCGTTCGCGGGCTTCAGGGCGACGGCGACGCCGGCGAACGTTCCTGCCAGCACGGCCTCCCGGTACCTGCCGGCCTGGAGCGCGCGCACGGTCAACGCGGCGGAGACGAGCACCGCGACGACGGAAGGGAAGTCCGCCTGCTGGGTGAGCCCGAGCGCCTGCGGCAGGAACTGGTCGACCCACGAGTCGTGGTAGCGCTGGACGAAGTACGGGATCGCGGCGAACGGCGCCAGCGCGAACGCGGCGGCGCACCAGACTCCCGCGAGCCGACCGGCGAGGCGCGCGCCGATGTCGTAGACGGCGAGCGTCGCGATCGGCGC
>DASSVY010000250.1:0-4390 GCA_035705535.1 Gaiella sp.
AGAGCACGCGCGGGTGCTCACGATCACGCACCTGCCCCAGATCGCGAGCGTCGCCGACCAGCATCTCCGGGTCGAGAAGGTGCCCGGCGACCCGACACACACCCGCATCGCGCTGCTCGACGACGCCGAGCGTCGGGACGAGCTCGAGCGCATGTTGGGTGGCGAGGAGTTCGTGGCAGCGATCACCACAGAGGAACGGTGAACGGGAACGGCGAGGTCTCCGGTCCCGCCCGGCTCGGGAGGCGGACGAAGGACCTTGTCAAGCGGCTGCGGCCGGAGGACGTCGCGATCGTCGACCACGCCGACCTCGACCGCGTCTCGGCCGAGGAGCTCGTCGAGAGCGGCGTGCGGGTCGTCGTCAACGTCGCGCCCTCGTCCACCGGTCGGTTCCCGAACGCGGGCCCGCTCGAGCTCGTCCGCGGCGGCGTGCGGCTCGTGGACGCTCCCGGCGCGCCGCTCTTCGACGAGCTCTCCGACGGTCAGCTCGTCCGCGTCGAGCGAGGCCAGGTCTGGAGGGACGGCACGCTCCTCGCGAAGGGCACGGAGCTCGATGCGACCACGCTCCAGGCCGCGCTCGCCGAGCACCAGGGGCGCCTGTCCGAGGCGCTCGAGGCGTTCGCGGAGAACACCCTTCTCCACCTGCGCGACGAGGCGGAGAGCCTCGCGGCCGGGTTCGAGCTGCCGACGCTCCGCACCCGTTTTCGCGACCGCCATGTCCTCGTGGTCGCGCGAGGACCCGGCTACAAGTCCGACCTGCGGATGGTGCGGCCCTACATCCGCGACTTCCATCCCGTCGTCGTCGCGGTGGACGGCGGCGCCGATGCTCTGCGCGATGCGGGAATGACGCCCGATGTGATCGTCGGCGACTTCGACTCGGTCTCCGACGACGCGCTCCTGGGCGGCGCGGAGCTCGTCGTGCACGCCTATGCAGGTGGCGGCGCGCCCGGGGGCGAGCGTCTTCGTCGCCTGGGCCTCGAGCACGTCACGGTCGCGGCGCCGGGCATCAGCGAGGACCTCGCGCTCCAGCTGGCGCATGAGAAGGGTGCGAGCCTGATCGTCGCCGTCGGCACGCACTTCAACCTCGTCGAGTTCCTCGAGCGCGACCGCGCCGGGATGGCGTCGACGTTCGTGACCCGGCTCAAGGTCGGCGAGTCGCTCGTCGACGCGAAGGGCGTGTCGCGGCTGGTCAACCGCCACGTGGGGATCTGGCCGCTCGCCCTGTTCGGTGCGATCGGCGTGGTGGTGATCGTGGGCGCCGTCGTCGCGTCTCCCGCGCTCCGCAACGTGATCGAATCGATCTCGCGCGCGGTCGCGAACGGATTGGGCTTGTAGCATGCGCGACTTGGCGACGCCCGCGCTCGAGAGGGGACAGGTCGAGCCTGCGAGGCGCGCTCAGGGTGCGGTCGGCGACGGGATCGCGTCGGTTCTCGCCTTCCTCGGGATGCCGGACATCGTCTCGTTCGCGGGCGGCTTCCCCGACCCGGAGACGTTCCCCCGCGAGCAGGTGGCGGCGCTGTTCGAGGAGTTCGCCGCGTCGTGCGAGGCGAACGCGTTCCAGTACGCACCGACGCGCGGCCTCGCCGGGACGCTCGACGTGCTCGCCGGACGGCTCGAGGCGCTCGAGGGGCGCCGCCCCGCGGAGGACGAGCTCCTCGTCACGAGTGGCGCGATCGAGGCGCTCGAGCTCGTGACGAAGTCGTTCCTCGACCCGGGCGACCTCGTCGTCGTCGAGGGGCCGACCTACCTCGGCGCGATCCAGGCGTTCCGGAGCTTCGAGGCGGCGCTCGAGGCGGTCCCGCTCGACGAGCACGGGCTGGACGTCGAGGAGCTCGAGCGCCGGCTCCGCGGCGGGATGCGGCCAAAGCTCCTCTACACGATCCCCGACCACCAGAACCCGGCGGGCGTGACGCTCGCCGCCGAGCGGCGCGAGCCTCTGGTCGACCTCGCGCGCCGCTACGACTTCCTCGTCGTCGAGGACGTGGCGTACCGCGAGCTCGGGTTCTCGGGCGAGACGCATCCGAGCCTCTGGAGCACTGCTCCCGACGTCGTACTCCAGGCGGGCACGACGTCGAAGACGTTCTTCCCCGGCGTTCGGCTGGGCTGGGCGGTCGGCCCACGCGACGTCACCTCCCGTCTCGTCGACGCGAAGCAGAACACGGACCAGTGCGCGGGCGCGCTCGGCCAGCGGCTGTTCGAGGAGTCGGTGCGCCGGGGCTGGATCGACGAGCAGCTCGTCCGCTCCCGCGCCCTGTACGAGCGGAAGAGCGCGCGCCTCCTCGCGGCGCTCGAGCGCTCGATGCCCGAGGGCAGCCGCTGGACACGACCGCGGGGCGGGTTCTTCTCGTGGCTGACCCTTCCGCCGGGTGCGAGCTCCGTCGAGCTCGCGCCGCGCGCAGCGGACGCGGGCGTCGGGATCGTCCCGGGGACGCTGTTCTTCCCGGACGGCCGCGGCGCCGACTCGGTTCGTCTGTCGTTCAGCCTCGTCGACGAGGCGTCGATCGACGACGGCATCGAGCGGCTCGGGTCGGTCCTGGCCCGCTGAGCGGGTCGACCGGCGCAGGGCCTCTGCGAGACTCCTGACGATGTTCGACCTGCGCTACCACGTCGCGTCGCTCGCCGCGGTGTTCGTGGCGCTCGTGATCGGGATCTTCGTCGGCGTCGGCCTGTCCGGCCGCGGGTTCGTCAACGATGCAGAGCGCAAGAACTTCCAGGCGAGGATCGACGAGCTGCAGGCCGACCGCGACTCGGCCCAGGCAGCTGCGAAGAGCGCGGCGCGGCGGGGAAACGCTCTCGACGCCTTCGCCGACACGACCTACACGAGCCTCGTCCGGCGGAGGCTGGCGGGGACGAAGGTCGGCGTCGTGTTCGTCGGCTCGGTCGACCAGGGTCTCGCAGGAGAGGTGCGCCGGACGGTCTCGGACGCGGGCGGGCGGATCGTGCGGATGCGCGCGCTACGGGTTCCCCTCGACCCCGAGGCCGTCGACAAGGCGCTACGGGGCGACGCGGATACCCGCGACCTCGCGAGCGCCGACCGACGGAGCAGGCTCGGCACGACGATCGCGCGCGAGTTCGTCGCCGGCGGGCAGACCCCCGTGCTCGACCGCCTTTCGTCGGTGCTCGTGGAGGAGCAGCTCGGGCTCTCCAAGGCCCCGCTCGACGCCGTGGTCGTCGCCCGCGCGGCGCGGCCCCAGCAGGGCGAGACAGAGGACTTCCTGAGCGGGCTCTACTCCGGGCTCGCCTCCGCGAACGTCCCGAGCGTCGGCGTGGAGGACAGCACCGTCCAGCCGAGCGCGGTGCCGCCGTTCCGGGCAGGCGGGCTTGCGACCGTCGACGCGGTCGATACCGCTGTCGGCCAGGTGGCGCTCGTCTTCCTCCTCGAGGGCGCGCGGCCGGGGAGCTACGGCCTCGGACCGGACGCCGTCGACGGCGTGCTGCCGGCCGCTCCCGCGTCGGCGCCCGGCGAGTGAGCGAGCTGACGGTCCTCGTCGCGACGCGCGACGAGGAAGCCCGGATCCGCGCGACGGTCGAGCGCCTGCTCGCGGCGTTCCCGGACGCAGAGGTCGTCGTCGCGGACGACGGCTCGCGCGACGGCACGGCTCCGGCGGCGGAGGCGGCGGGGGCAAGGGTCGTCCGGCTCCCACGCCGCGGCAAGGGGCAGGCGCTGACCCTCGCCGAGCGCGAGTGCGCCGGAGGGCCGCTCCTCCTCTGCGATGCCGATGTCGAGGGCGACCTCCGGCCGCTCGTCGAGAGCGGCGTCGACCTCGCGGTCGCGCGCTTCGCGCGCCGAGTCGGCGGCGGGCTCGGGGTCGCAAAGGGCGTCGCCCGCGCCCTCGTGCGCGTCCGCACCGGCCGACGGGTCGAGGAGCCGCTCTCCGGCCAGCGGTACCTCTCCGAGGGCGCACGCGCGACGCTCTTCCCGGTCGCGGCGGGCTTCGGCGTCGAGACGCGGATGACCATCGACGCGCTCCGGGCCGGCCTGCACGTCCGCGAGGTGGAGCTCCAGCTCGGTCACCGGGCGACCGGGCGCGACCTCGCCGGTTTCGTCCACCGAGGACGGCAGCTGCTCGACCTCGTGCTTGCGGTCGGGCCGACGGCGGTCAACTTTCGCGGCCTCCGGCTGCCGCTCGTCGGCTCCGTTGTCGCGGTCGGCGCGCCCGGAGTCGCCCCGGTCGTGGCGCTCGGCCTCGCAGACGACCTCTGGAGCGGCGCCGAACGGGGCTTCCGCGCGCACCTCCGTGCCGGGGCGACGACGGGGACGCTGAAGCTCGTCGGGATCCCGCTCTGGGCGCTCTGGCGGACGCGCTCGCTGTCCGGAGCGCTCCTCGTGGCGCTCTCCGCGAACGTCCTCAACCAGCTCGACACCCGGCCCGGTCGCGCGCTCAAGGCCTTC
>DASSVY010000251.1:0-9568 GCA_035705535.1 Gaiella sp.
GGAGGCTTCGCGGAGAGCCGGTGTGGCTGCGGCAGCAGGCCCCGCCGCGAGATCGCGTGGATCCGCCCCTGCTGGTCGCCGTCGCGGAGCGCGAGCGCGACGTCGCACATCGTCAGCCCCGTGCCGACGAGCAGCACCTCCTCGCGCGGATCGCGCTCGAGCGCGTCCCCGGCCCAGGGATCCCGGGCGTAGCGGATGCTCGTGAACACGGAGCTGTCCGCGACAGGCGGGTCGGAAGGCGGGTAGTTGCCGATCGCGAGCGCCGCACGGCCCGCCCCCAGTCGGCGCCCGTCGGCCAGCCCCAGCTCCACGCCGTCGGCGACGTGCTCGACGGAGACGACCTCGCCGGCGACCCGGACGAGCGGCAACGACGACGACCGGCGCGCGTCGTCGAGGGTCTCGGCCAAGTACGCGCCGTACAGCCGTCGCGGCACGAACGAGCCGCCGGTCAGCGCGGGCTCGCGGCGACGGACGAAGCGCAGGAAGTCGTCCGGGTCGTCCTCGAACGCGCTCATCCGCCCCGCCGGGACGTTCAAGGTGTGGCTCGCCGACGGGGTGCGGTAGGCCACGCCGCCGACGCGTCCCTCCGCGCGCTCGACGAGGTAGACGGCGTCGAGCCTGGGCGGAGCCGCGCGCAACAGATGCACGGCGAGGGTCGTACCGCTGAACCCAGAGCCGACGATGGCGATCGCCCGTGTGCTCATGCCGCCCCGAGCCTAGATGCGCGGCGCGCGATGCGAGATAGTGAGGCGGTTGTGGACGTAACGTGCGGGGTCTGCGGCCAGGCGAACGAGCCCGGCCGGAAGTTCTGCGGCGAGTGCGGGTCGCCGCTCGCGGTCGCCTGCGCGAGCTGCGGCTCGCCGAATCCGCCTGGTACCAAGTTCTGCGGCGAGTGCGGGACCGCGCTCACGGCTGACGCGGGCGTCACCGGCGGGGCCGCAGCCCCGCCGCAGGCCGAGCGCCGGCTCGTCTCGGTCCTCTTCGCTGACCTCGTCGGGTTCACCGCCGCCTCCGAGGGACGTGACGCCGAGGACACGCGCGAGCTGCTGACCCTCTACTTCGACCTCGCGCGCACCACGATCGAGCGGTACGGCGGCACGGTGGAGAAGTTCATCGGCGACGCCGTGATGGCGCTCTGGGGCGCGCCGGTCGCGCACGAGGACGACGCGGAGCGCGCGGTTCGCGCCGCGCTCGACCTCGTCGGCGCGATCCCGACGCTCGACGCGAGCCTCCGGGTCCGTGCGGGGGTGCTCAGCGGCGAGGCGGCCGTCACGCTCGGCGCCGAGGGTCAGGGGATGGTCGCCGGGGACCTCGTGAACACCGCATCCCGGATCCAGTCGGCCGCGGAGCCCGGCACGGTGCTCGTCGGGGACGCGACGAAGCGCGCGTCGGAGGCGTCGATCGCCTACGACGACGCGGGCGAGCACGTGCTGAAAGGCAAGGCGGAGGCGCGCCGGCTGTGGCGGGCGCTGCGCGTCGTCGCGGGCGCGCGCGGCTCGCTCCGTTCATCCGGGCTCGAGGCGCCGTTCGTCGGGCGCGACCGGGAGCTGCGGCTCGTCAAGGAGCACTTCCACGCGTCCGCCGACGAGGGCCGCGCACAGCTCGTGCTCGTCAACGGCATTCCCGGGATCGGCAAGTCGCGCCTCGCCTGGGAGTTCGAGAAGTACGTCGACGGCCTTGCAGGGGAGACGTTCTGGCACCGCGGGCGCTGCCTCTCGTACGGAGACGGCGTCGCGTACTGGGCACTGGCCGAGATGGTGCGCATGCGCTGCGGGATCGCCGAGGAGGAGGAGCCCTCCGGCGCCCGGGAGAAGCTCGACCTCGCGCTGTCCGAGTACATCCTGGACGCTGACGAGCGAGCCTGGGTCGAGCCGCGCCTCGCGCACCTCCTCGGACTCGAGGACGGCTCCCCCGGCGACCAGGAGAACCTCTTTTCCGCCTGGCGGATCCTCTTCGAGCGGCTCGCCGAGGAGTCGCCCACCGTCCTGGTGTTCGAGGACATCCAGTGGGCGGACGCCGGTCTCCTCGACTTCCTCGAGTACATGCTCGACTGGTCGCGAGGTCACCCGCTCTTCGTCCTCGCGCTGACGCGGCCGGAGTTCGCGGAGAAGCGCCCGAGCTGGGGCGCGGGCCGGCGCGGCTTCACCCCGCTCTACCTCGAGCCGCTTCCACCGGACGCGATGGAGAGCCTCCTCGCAGGTCTCGTACCCGGCCTGCCGCAGGATCTCCGCACGCGGATCCTCGAGCGCGCGGAAGGCGTGCCCCTGTACGCGGTCGAGACGGTGCGGATGCTGCTCGATCGCGGGGCTCTCGCCCGTGAAGGGAACGTCTTTCGCCCCGTCGGCTCGGTCGACCAGCTCGAGGTGCCCGAGACGCTGCACGCACTCGTCGCGGCGCGGCTCGACGCCCTGAGCGCGGCCGAGCGTCGGCTCGTCGAGGACGGCGCCGTGCTCGGCAAGACGTTCACGAAGCAGGGGCTTGCCGTGCTGACGGGCCTCGCCGAGGTGGAGCTGGAGCCACTGCTCGCGAGCCTCCTGCGCAAGGAGATCCTGTCCGTGCAGGCCGATCCTCGCTCACCGGAGCGCGGCCAGTACGCCTTCCTCCAGGACATCGTCAAGCGCGTCGCCTACGAGACGCTGTCGCTCCGCGAGCGGAAGGGGAAGCACCTCGCGGCGGCGGAGTTTCTCGAGGGCGTCTCGGGCGAGGAGGACGAGTTCGTCGAGGTCGTGGCGGCGCACTACGTCGATGCCCTCCAGGCCGACCCGGATGCGGCCGACGCCGGCGAGATCCGAGAAACGGCGCGGGAGATGCTCGTCCGCGCCGGAGAGCGGGCCGCGTCGCTCGGCGCCGATGCCGAGGCACAACGCTCGTACCTGCGGGCCGCGGCGCTGTGCGACGATCCGCCCCTCGAGGCGGAGCTGTACGAGCGGGCGGGCGCGATGGCCCGCGTCGGGGCCCGCGTCGAGGAGTCGCTGCCGCACTTCGAGCTCGCGATCTCGTTGTTCGAGGGGGCGGGCGAGCGCCACGCGGTTGCGCGGGTCCAGGCGCGGCTCGCCGAGGCGGAATGGGATCTCGGGCGGATCGAGGACGGGCTCGAGCGGATGAACCGCTCGTTCGAGCTCCTCTCGAGCGAGGAGCCGGACGCCGACGTGGCCATGCTCGCCGCACAGCTCGGACGCTTCCTGTTCTTCAACGGGCAGCCCGAGCTCGCCCTGGAACGCGTCGAGTCGGCGCTCGCGATGGCGGAGAGCCTCCTGTTGCCGGAGGTGCTCGCCCAGGCGCTGACGACGAAAAGCGTCCTCCTGACGTCGCGGGGTCGCCGCGAGGAGGGCATCGCGTTGCTCCGCTTCGCGATCGACTCCGCGCTCGAGCACGACAAGCCGTCGACTGCTCTCAGAGCGTCTTTCAACCTTGCCGATGCCCTCGGTCAGGTCAACCGCTTCGCCGAAGGCGCCGAGACGGTGCGCGCCGGTCTCGCCCAGGCCCGCCGGGTCGGGAACCGGTACTGGGAGATCTCGTTCCTGGGCCAGCTCTACCCGTTCCTCTCACTCGGCGAGTGGGACGAGGCGCTCGCCATGTGCGCCCAGCTGCCCATCGACGACTGGGCGAGCTTCCGGCAGGCGTTCGCCACCATGCCGCTCGTCGAGGCGACCGTGCTCGGGAATCGGGGCGAGGTCGACCGTGTTCACGGGATGCTGGCGCGCTTCGAGGACATGAGCAGCTCGGGCGACGAGCAGGAGCGCTCTGCGTACCGCTCCGGCCTCGCCCGGTTCCAGCTCACGAGTGGAAACCTCCGGGAGGCGCTCGCCGCCGCGGAGGACGCGTTTGCCTCGCACGTCCATTTCGGGTTCGGCGCGGAGCAGATCAAGGAAGCGTTCGCCACCGCCGGGGAGGCCGCCCTCCAGCTCGGCGAGCGCGCGAAGGCGGCCGAGCTCGTCGCGGTCGTCGACGCGCTGCCTCCCGGTGCAACGAACCTGTTCATGCAGGCCCACAGCAGCCGGTTCCGCGCCCACCTCGTGGCGGAGAGCGACCCGGCCGAGTCCGATCGCCTGTTCCGGGGTTCGGCCGCGCACTTCCGCGAGCTGAGCGCGCCCTTCCCGCTCGCCGTCGTGCAGACGGAGCATGCCGAGATGCTGCTCGCCGGCGGGGGCGGCGTGGACGAGCTGGTCGCCGAGGCCGGCACGGTCTTCGAACGCCTCGGAGCGCAGCCGTGGCTCGAGCGTCTCGCCGGGCTCCGGACCGGGGTGACGGCATGACCTGCACCGCCTGCGGCACCCTCAATGCCGAGGGCGCGAAGTTCTGCTCGGAGTGCGGCGAGCCACTCTCACAGGCGTGTCCGACCTGCGGGAGTTCCGTCACCGCGGGCGCCAAGTTCTGCTCGGAGTGCGGGGCACCGTTTGCTGCGAACACGGAGCCCAGGAGTGCGACGACGGTGCACCAACCGCAGGCGGAACGGCGGCTCGTCACGGTGCTGTTCGCCGATCTCGTCGGCTTCACCTCGGCGTCGGAGGAGCGCGATGCGGAGGACACCCGGGAGCTGCTGACCCGCTACTTCGACACCGCGCGGCAGATCGTCGAGCGCTACGGCGGCGGCGTCGAGAAGTTCATCGGCGACGCCGTGATGGCGGTCTGGGGCGCGCCGGTCGCGAACGAGGACGACGCGGAGCGCGCCGTCCGGGCCGCGCTCGACCTCGTCGCCGCGATCCCCGCCCTCGATCCCGCGCTCCAGGCCCGCGCGGGCGTGCTCACGGGCGAGGCGGCGGTCACGCTCGGTGCCGAGGGCCAGGGCATGGTCGCGGGTGACCTCGTCAACACCGCGTCGCGCATCCAGTCGGCGGCCGAGCCCGGCACCGTGCTCGTCGGCGACGCGACCCGGCGTGCCGCGGAGGCGGCGGTCGCCTTCGAGACGGCGGGCGCGCACGAGCTGAAAGGCAAGGCGGAGCCAATGCCGTTGTGGCGTGCGCTGCGCGTGGTCGCCGCACGGGGCGGCGAGGGCCGCTCGAGCGGCCTCGAGGCGCCGTTCGTCGGCCGGGAGCGCGAGCTGCGGCTCGCGAAGGACGTGTTCCACGCGACCGCCGAGGAGGGCCATTCCCACCTGCTCTCCGTCGTCGGGGTCGCGGGCATCGGCAAGTCGCGGCTCGCCTGGGAGTTCGAGAAGTATGTGGACGGGCTCGTCGGGCAGGCGTGGTGGCATCGCGGCCGCTGCCTCGCATACGGCGAGGGCGTCGCGTACTGGGCGCTCGCCGAGATGATCCGCATGCGGGCGCGGATCACCGAGGACGAGCGTGCCGAGGAGGCGCTCGTCAAGCTCGCCACCGTCATCGAGCAGATCGTCCCGGACACGGAGGAGCGCGCGTTCGTCGAGCCTCGGCTGCAGCACCTGCTCGGGCTCACCGACCGAACCGCGCCCGACCGGCAGGACCTGTTCTCCGCGTGGCGCCTGTTCCTCGAGCGGATGGCCGAGCAGTACCCGGTGATCCTCGTCGTCGAGGACATCCAGTGGGCCGACGCGGCGCTGATCGAGTTCCTCGAGTACCTGCTCGAGTGGTCGCGCGCGTTCCCCATCTTCGTGCTCACGCTGGCCCGGCCCGAAGTGTCGGAGCGGCACGAAACCTGGGGCGCCGGGATCCGCAGCTTCACCTCGCTCCAGCTCGAGCCGCTGTCCGACGAGGCGATCGACGCCCTCCTGCGCGGCCTCGTCCCCGGTCTCCCGGACGACGCGGTGACGCGGATCCGCGAGCGCGCCGACGGGATCCCGCTCTACGCCGTGGAGACGGTCCGCGCGCTGCTCGACCGCGGCCTGCTCGAAGCGGTCGAGGGCGAGTACCGCGTCGTCGGCGACCTCAGCCACCTCGACGTCCCCGAGACCCTCCACGCCCTGATCGCGAGCCGGCTCGACGGTCTGGGCGAGGCCGAGCGCCGCCTCCTCCAGGACGCCTCCGTGCTCGGCAAGACGTTCTCGGCGCGCGGGCTGACTGCGCTCTCGCCGCACGCCGACGACATCGAGGGGCTGCTCGCCACGCTCGTGCGCAAGGAGCTCCTCTTCCTCGACACCGACCCGCGCTCCCCCGAGCGCGGTCAGTACGGCTTCCTCCAGGCGCTCGTCCAGCGCGTTGCCTACGAGACCCTGTCCCGCCGCGACCGCAAGGCCAGGCACCTCGCTGCGGCCCGCTATCTCGCCGAGCAGGCCGGAATCGACCCGGACGAGATCGCGGAGGTCGTCGCGACGCACTACCTCGACGCCCATCGTGCAGAGCCAGGTGCCGCCGATGCCACATCGATCAAGGACGAGGCGCGGAGCTGGCTCACGCGCGCCGGTGACCGCGCCACCTCGCTCGCGGCGACGGAGGACGCGGTGCGCGTCTTCTCGGCGGCGGCCGAGCTCGCCGACGACCCCCGCGAGAAGGCCCGGCTCCTCGAGCGGGCCGGTGATCGCGCACGCGCGGCCGACCGGCTAGACGTCTCGGAGACGCTCCTGCGCGAGGCCCACGCCCTCACGGAGGCTGCCGGGGCGACGCACGACCGGGCGCGCGTGGCTGCCGCCCTCGGTCTTACCGTCTGGCAGCGCGGACATCTGGAGGAGGCGATCGCGTTGATGGAGGACGCCTTCGCCGTCCTCTCGGGCGACGAGCTCGACCCGGACGTCGCGACGCTGGCCGCGCAGCTCGGGCGCCTGCACCACTTCGCCGGAGATCCGGAGCGTGCCTCCGCGCGGATCGAGGTTGCCCTCGACATCGCCGAGGAGCTGCGCCTCCCCGAGGTCATCGCGTCGGCGCTCAACACGAAGAGCCTCATCGTGCGGCACCACCTCTACGAGTCGGACGCCCTGCTGCACCAGGCCCTCCGCGTCGCGCTCGACAACGACCTCGTGTTCGAGGCGCTGCGCGCCTACAACAACCTCGTCGTGCTCGTGACCTCGCACGACCGCGACGAGGAGGCTCTCGCGCTCCTCAAGGAGGGCCTCGCGCTCGCCCGTCGTCGCGGCGACCGGTTCTGGGAGACGCGGCTGACGACCGGGTTGTGCGAGGACGAGCGCCTCCGCGGCGAATGGAACCAGGCGATCGCGCGGACCGCGGAGCTGGACCTGGGCGACGCCGCGGCGGACGCGGTGCTCGCGGGGGTCGTGGCGGGACTGGCGCGCATCCACATCGAGCGAGGGGACACGGAGTCGGCTCGAGCACTGCTCGCAAAGCTGCCCTCGGACACGAGCACCGCCGACGTGCAGATGCGCGGCATCGCCCAGTGGCGGCAGTACGTCGAGGCCGAGCTCGACGAGCGATACGACGAGGCGATCGCCCTAGTCGCCGAGAGCATCGTGGACTCTGCCGACCTGTTCCCGGCGCAGACCATGGCCGAGCTGCTCTACGACGCGGCGCAGTACGCAACCCTCGGCGGCGACCATGCGGCGGCGCTCCGCGTCGCCGAGAGGGTGGAGGCGCTCCCTGCGACGCTGCTCGTCCGCTCGGTGAACGGGCAGCTCAACCGCTTGCGTGCGAACGCCGAAGCCGCCGCGGGGCGGGACGACGAGGCGGCCGACGCCTACGCGCTCGCGCTCGCGAACGGACGCAACCTCGGCTACGCCTACTGGCTCGCACCCGTCCTCGCCGACTACGGCATCTGGCTCAACGCGACGGGCCGGGCCGAGGAGGCGGCGCCGCTGCTCGGCGAGGCACGCGAGCTGTTCGAGACGATGGGCGCAGTCCTCTGGTTGCGGCGCCTCGACGCGGTCGCGCCCGTCGCGACCTCGAGCGCCTGACCCCGCCTCAGGCCGCGGCCGCAGCGGGCTCGGCGAGCACCGCGCGGAGGAACTGCCCGGTGTAGCTCTCCTCGACCGCGGCCACCTGCTCGGGCGTCCCGACCGCGATCACCTCGCCCCCGGCATCGCCGCCCTCGGGCCCGAGGTCGACGATCCAGTCGGCCTGCTTGATCACGTCGAGGTTGTGCTCGATCACGAGCACGGTGTTCCCCGCGTCGACGAGGCGCTGGAGCACCTCGAGCAGCTTGGCGATGTCCGCGAAGTGGAGGCCTGTCGTCGGCTCGTCGAGGATATAGAGCGTCCGCCCGGTCGCCACCTTCGACAGCTCGGCGGCGAGCTTGACCCGCTGCGCCTCGCCGCCCGAGAGCGTCGTCGCGGGCTGTCCGAGCCGGATGTAGTCCAGCCCGACGTCGTGCAGCGTCTGCAGCCGCCGCCGGATCTTCGGGATCTTCGAGAAGAACTCGAGTGCCTCCTCGACCGACATCTCGAGCACGTCGGCGATCGACTTCCCCTTGAAGCGCACCTCGAGCGTCTCGCGGTTGTAGCGCCGCCCGTGACAGGTCTCGCAGGGGACGTACACGTCCGGGAGGAAGTGCATCTCGATCTTGATCTGCCCGTCGCCCTTGCACGTCTCGCAACGGCCGCCCCGGACGTTGAACGAGAACCGCCCCGGCTTGTAGCCGCGCACCTTCGCCTCCGGGGTGAGCGAATAGAGCTCGCGCACGTGGGTGAAGAGGTCGGTGTACGTCGCGGGGTTCGAGCGCGGCGTGCGCCCGATCGGGGTCTGGTCGATGTCGATCACCTTGTCGAAGCAGTCGATTCCCTCGATCCGGTCGTGCCGGCCGGGCTTCGTCCGTGTCCGGTTGAGCCGGTTCGCGAGCGCCTTGAACACGACCTCGTTGACGAGCGTCGACTTCCCCGAGCCGGAGACGCCGGTCACAGCGATCAGCTTGCCGATCGGAAACTCGACGTCGATCGACTTCAGGTTGTGCTCGCGGGCGCCGAGCACGGTGAAGGACCCGCGATCCTCGGTCCGGCGCTCGGGCACCTCGATCCGGCGCTTGCCCGAGAGGAAGTCGCCGGTCACCGATCGCCGGTTCCTCATCACCTGCACCGCGGTGCCCTCCGCGACGACCTCGCCGCCGTGCTCGCCGGCCCCCGGCCCCATGTCGACGAGCCAATCGGCCGTGCGCATCATCTGCTCGTCGTGCTCGACCACGAGCACCGTGTTGCCGAGGTCGCGGAGCCGCTCGAGCGTCACGATCAGGCGGCCGTTGTCGCGCTGGTGGAGGCCGATCGACGGCTCGTCGAGGATGTAGAGCACCCCGACGAGCTGCGACCCGATCTGCGTCGCGAGCCGGAGCCGCTGCGCCTCGCCCCCGGAGAGCGTCCGGGCGGCGCGATCGAGGTTGAGGTAGCCGACGCCGACGTCGTCGAGGAACGTGAGCCGCTCGCGGATCTCCTTGAGGATGCGGCGGCCGATCAGCTCCTCCGTGGGCGTCAGCTCGAGCTCGTCGACGAAGCGGAGCGCCGCCGTGACCGAGAGCTGCGCGAACTCGTGGATCGACCTGGCGCCAACCGTGACCGCGAGCACCTCGGGCTTGAGCCGTGCGCCGTGGCACACCGGGCACGGCCGCATCGACATGTACTCCTCGATCCGCTCGCGCTGCTGCGACGAGTCGGTCTCCCGATAGCGGCGCTGCAGGCTCGAGACGAGCCCCTCGAAAGCCATGGTGTAGCGCCGCGTCCGCCCCATCCGGTTGCGGTACGTGACCAGAATCCGGTCGCCGCCGGTGCCGTGGAGGAAGCGGT
>DASSVY010000252.1:0-2047 GCA_035705535.1 Gaiella sp.
CGCGCACGTCCGGGGACGCGGCCCGTTGCTTCATCACGTTCAGGAGCGTCTGGCCCCCGGCGAGGGCGCGGGCCCCGTCGTTCCCGGCGAGCAGCGCGATCGCCTCGTCGACAGTGCCCGGCCGCGCGTAGGAAACCTCTCGCAGCAGCATGGGACCGATTCTGTCACACGCGTGCCGCTGACATGTCAAGGAACCGCGACCGTGGTAGCCTCGCCGCGTGACGACGTTCGACGCGGTGCTCGTCGGGTCGGGGATCAACACGCTGACGGCCGCGGCGCTGCTCGCACGGGACGGCTGGAGCGTCTGCGTCCTCGAGCAGTCGGACCGGCTCGGCGGCGCCATCCGCACCGAGACCGACTACACGCTCCCGGGGTTCACCCACGAGGTGATGAGCTCCTGGCACCCGCTGTTCCAGGGCTCCGCGGCCTACGCCGAGCTCGCCGACGACCTGCATGCCCGCGGCCTCGAGTACGTGAACACCGAGCTGCCGACGGGAACCGCGTTCCCGGACGGCGCCGCGATGTTCCTCGGGACGTCCCTCGAGGCGAACGTCGCGGAGTTCGACCGGTTCGCCGAGGGGGACGGCGCAGCGTGGCAGCGGCAGTTCGAGGAGTTCATGGCCCACGCCGACCTCAGCTTCGGCGTCCTCGGGACGGAGCTCTGGTCGGGCTCCGGTCTCGGTCTCGCACGGCGGATGTTCCGTCAGCTCGGACGCCGCGGCCTGCTCGAGTTCGCAGGCCACGCGCTCGGGACCTGCCGCGACTGGACCCAGGCGACCTTCCGCTCCGAGCACGCGCACGGCCTCCTCGCCCCGTGGGTGCTGCACACGGGTCTCGGCCCCGATAACGCGGTCTCGGGCTTCATGACCCAGGTGATCGCCTGTGCGGTTCAGCTGGGCGGGATGCCGGTGCCCGTCGGCGGGGGTGTCAGACTCGTCGACGCCCTCTCCGGCATCGTCCGCGACGCGGGAGGCGAGCTGCGGGCGAGCACGCGCGCCCAGCGGATCACCGTCTCGTCGGGCCGTGCCACGGGAGTCCTGCTCGCCGACGGGGACGTGATCTCTGCGAATCGCGCCGTGATCGCCGGCGTCACACCGACCCAGCTCTACGGCACGCTCCTGAAGCCGCACGACGCGCCCGACGACGTCCGTGACGCGGCCGCGCGTTACCGCTACGGGCGAGCCGGCATGCAGATCCACATCGCGATGGACGAGGCGCCGCGCTGGAAGGGCCCTGAGGCCGAGCGCCTCGCGCGCACCGCGATCGTCCATGTCACGCCCGGGCTCGACGGCGTCTCTCGCGCGGTCAACGAGGCCGAGCGCGGACTCCTCCCGGCGGAGGCGACGATCGTCGCGGGGCAGCCGTGCGCCGTCGACCCCACGAGAGCGCCGGACGGCAAGTGGATCATCTGGATCCAGCTGCAGGAGCTTCCGGCGGCCCGCGTCAAGGGCGACGCCGCCGGGCAGCTCGACGTCGGCGACGGGTCGTGGACCGAGGAGCTCCGCGAGGCGTACGCCGACCGGGTCGTCGGCCGGCTCGGGGAGTCCATCGAGAACCTCGGTTCCGCGTCGCTCGAACGGATCGTCCTCTCCCCCATCGATCTCGAAGCGCTCAACCCGAACCTCGTCGACGGCGACATCTACGCCGGCAGCTGTGCGCTCGACCAGAACCTCCTCTGGCGGCCGTTCGCCGCCGCGCCCGGGCACCGCACCACGGTCGAGGCCCTCTGGCACGTCGGCGCGAGCACGCATCCCGGCCCGGGGCTCGGGGCCGGGTCCGGCTACCTCGTCGCGAAAGAGCTGACGAAGAAGCCGATCCACCGCCGGCTTGTTGCAAGGATTCCAGGACGCTAGCCATCGGTGAAGCTCTCCCTCTCCACGATCTCGACGGTGAACGCGCCGTTCGCCGAGGACGTCGCCACCTACGCGGCCGCGGGCTTCGACGCGATCGGCCTCTGGGAGCTGAAGCTGCCCGAGGACGACGCAGCGAACCGCCAGGCCCTGCGTGCGGCCGGCCTCGCGGTCTCGAACTGCATCCCGACCGTGCC
>DASSVY010000253.1:0-8874 GCA_035705535.1 Gaiella sp.
CTTCCTCGTGGCCATGGGCTTGCTGCTTCTGCGCCGCTCGGCGCAGTCCTGCGAAGAGGGGCGCTCGAGGGACCGTCGGGCTGCCGAACCGACCCGGGTCAGCGGCCGCGTGCCGAGTCGCGCGCTTTGCGTACCAGAGACTAACCCGGCGGAGGCCTGAACTCGAACAACGAGTCGGGCGCCCAGGCGACGAAGACCTCCCCCTCTGATGACCGTGGGAGCCGATGCTTGTCGCTGCCGTCGGAGTTCATGACCTCGACCTGGGCGCCGTCGCGCGCTGTGTAGGCGATCTTCTTCCCGTCGGGCGACCAGGCGACGGGCCAATCGTGGTTCGTACGAGCACCGAGGTCTCGGCGATCGGTGCCGTCGTCGTTCATGACGCAGACGCGTGCGTCCGCGAAGCCGCAGATGAAGACGATCCTCCGTCCGTCCGGTGACCACGAAGCACGGCCGTCGTAGTCGGTGTTCGACGTCAGCCTGCGCTCCTTCCCGCCGTCCACGGTCGTAGCGACGATCTCGGTAGTTCCCTTGGTTGAGCGGGTCCCCACGTCCAGCGCTTCCGCCTGGCGCTCGAAGAGGATCGTCCGCCCGTCGGGCGACCACTGCGCTTCTGCCTCCGTCTCCAGCGGGCTGTCCGTGAGATTGCGCTGGCTCGTTCCGTCCGCATTCATGACCCAGAGATCGCCGCGACGGAGGAACGCGATGCTTCGTCCATCGGGCGACCACACCGGATCGGCGCCGTCGTCGACGAGCCTGCGCCGTCCGCTTCCGTCTACGCCGACGACGAAGATCCCGCCCTCGGCGGAGTAGGCGATGTGCCACATGTCGGGCGACCAGGCGGGGAACCGTCCATCGCGCGCCAGCCTCCAGGGCCTGCTCCCTGCCTGCCTGAGACTGGGCCTGCTTTTCTCCGTGCCAACGACCCAGACCCCGCTGCCTCGGGCCGTGTACGCGAGGGTCCGCCCGTCGGCCGACCACGCGACGCAGCAATCCACGTTGCGAGCCAGTCGCGCCTCGCCGCCTCCGTCGGCGTCCATGACGTAGAGCCCGCCGTCCTGCAGGTAGGCGATCCTCGAGTTCTCTCGCGCGCTCCAGAAGAAGGTGCGGACGGGGCCGATCGCCGACGCGGTGCCGGCCGCGACGACGAGCGCAGCCGCAACGAGAGCCACGAGCTGGCGACGACGATGCCTTCCGCGCGAGCCGGACCGGCGCATGACGTCGTCCCAGTCGGGTGCGCCCGGAACGGGTGGAAGCAGGCGGTCGAGGATCGTGGGGTCGAGCTCGGTCACGTTCGTACCTCCTGCAAGCGGGTTCGAAGCGTCGTGAGGCCCGCGTTGAGGGTCGCGGCGACGGTTCCCTCGGTGATGCCGAGCGCCTCGCCGATCGAGGCGTAGCTCAGGTCGGCGTAGTAGCGCAGGAACACGGCAGTCCGCTGGCGCTCCGGGAGTCGCGCGAGTGCGATCCGCAGCTCGGCGTCGTGCTCTGGGTGACCGTTCCCGTTCATGTGCTCGTCGCCGTCGGCCGAAGGGACGCGCCTGCGCACATCCGAGCGCGCGCCGTTGAGGACGATCCGCCAGACCCACGCCTCGAGCGGTCCATCGCCCCGGAACGAGCGGCGCCTGGACACCGCGGTCGCGAATGCGTCCTGCACCGCATCTCGTGCCCGTTCGGCGTCGCCGGTGACGCTTGCCGCCACACGCGCAAACACGTCGAAGCGCCCGCGATACAACGCTTCGAGCTCATCGAGGCTTGCTCCGTCGCGTCCGATCACACCACTCTGACGCGTGGGACGCGGGGTTTCTTTAGCCGAATCCCGCTGCAGGTCTTACGCGGTTGCGCGGGCTCGCGCCTCGTCGACGATCGTCTCGGCTTCGCTGCGGTTCCCGAAGCCGCGCGTCTCGACCTTCTCCTCCTCCAGGTCCTTGTACACCTGGAAGAAGTGCTCGATCTCGTTGCGGAGCTCGGGTGTGATGTCGTGGACGTCGTGCACGCGGAGCCAGGCGGGGTCGCGGAGCGGGACGCAGAGGATCTTCTCGTCCGGCCCCTTCTCGTCGGTCATCCGGAAGACGCCCACGACGCGCGCGCGGATGCGGCAGCCCGGAAACGTCGGCTCGCTGACCAGGCAGAGTGCGTCGAGCGGGTCGCCGTCCTCGCCCAGCGTGCCCTCGACGAAGCCGTAGTCGGCGGGGTACGTCATCGAGGTGAACAAGCGCCGGTCGAGGACGATCTCGCCCGTCTCCGCGTCGACCTCGTACTTGTTCCGCGAGCCGGAGGGAACCTCCACGAACATCATCACGTCGGCCACGGGGTGCAAGTTACAAGCTGTAACTTGCAGCGCGGTTCAGCCCAGCCGCCCGATGCGCTCGACGAGCAGGTCGAAGAAGGCGGCGCCGTCGAGGTCGACGCCCACGTGGGCGTTCGGCGCGCGATCGGTGCGGAGCCACAGGTCGACGACCGTGCGCCCGCGGCAGAGCTCGGAGACCCGCTCGACCTCGACGTTCCGCAGCTTCGTCTCGACGAGGCCCGGCCGGATGAGGTGCGCGACGGCGACCGCGTCGTGGATCGGGGCGCCCTCCCAGCCGTACGTCTGCCGATGGTAGACGGTGAAGAAGTCGATCAGCTCGGCGACGAACACGCCGGTCGAGCCCGACTCGCGCAGCCGCCGCTGGACGTCCGGCCCGGTGACTGCCTTGTGCGTGACGTCGAGGCCGATCATCGTCACGTCGAGCGCCGCATCGAAGACGATCTGCGCCGCCTCGGGATCGGCCCAGACATTGAACTCGGCTGCGGGCGTCATGTTGCCCTCGGCGATCGCCCCGCCCATCAGGACGATGTGGTCGATCCCCGCCGTGCCGTGGCTCTCGAGGTAGCGCGCGATGTTCGTGAGCGGCCCGGTCGGGACGAGCGTGACGGGCGTCTTTGCCCGCTGGATCGTCTCGGCCAGCCACTCGACCGCCGGAGTGCCGGTAGGCCCGACGCTGGGTGGAGGCAGCGCCGGCCCGTCGAGGCCGCTGTCGCCGTGGACGTGCGCGGCGACGGTCAACGGCCGAGAAAGGGGCTCGGAGGCGCCGCGGGCGACAGGAACGTCCGTGCGCCCCACCAGCTCGAGCACCCGGAGCGCGTTCGCGGTGGTCTTC
Organism: Gaiella sp.; assembly: GCA_035705535.1. Taxonomy (GTDB): domain Bacteria; phylum Actinomycetota; class Thermoleophilia; order Gaiellales; family Gaiellaceae; genus Gaiella. Next base: position 3,138 of record DASSVY010000253.1, read on the forward strand.
TCGACCGTCTGGTTCCCGTAGGTCGTCGTGACGCCGAGCAGCTCGAGCTCCGGGCTCGCCAGTGCGAGGAGCAGCGCGATCGCGTCGTCGTGCCCGGGGTCGCAGTCGAGGACGATCGGCGTCGGCATCGGGCGATTATCGCGGCGCGTCCGAGCCGACGAGCGCGTCGACCTCCGCCGCGGTCGGAAGCGACGGTTGCGCGCCGAACCGCGATGCCGCGAGCGCGCCCGCTGCGCAGGCGCGCACGAGCGCCTCGTCCTCGTCGCGCTCCTCGAGCAGCGAGACGAGGAGGCACGCGGTGAACGCGTCGCCGGCTGCGGTGCCGTCGACCGCGTCGACCCGGGGCGAGGCCGCGCGCGCGATCTCCTCCCCGTCGTCCAGCAGCACGGCGCCTTCCGCCCCCAGCGTGACCGCGACGAGGCCGTCGCGACGGCTCAGGAGCTCGAGCTCGAACCGGTTGACGACAGTGAGGTCGGGATCGATCTCGATCGGACGCGCGGGCGCGGCGTTGAGGCAAAACATGCCGGACGCTCCCTCCCACGCCGAGAGCACCGCCGCGTCCGGGATCTCGAGCTGGCAGAGGACGGCGTCGTGCCCCGGTAGCTCGACCGCGCCGAGCGACTCGTTCGCGCCGGCGGCCACTGCGATCGTCGTCTCGCCCTCGGCGTCGACCTGGATCAGCGCCACGCCGGTGTGCTCGGCGCTCTGCTCGAGGCGAAGCGTCACGTCTGCCTGCCTCAGGCCCGCGAGCGCGTCTTCGGCCGCCGCGTCACGTCCCACGGCGCCGACCATCGTGACGTCCGCCCCGAGTCGCGCGCACGCCACGGCCTGGTTCGCGCCCTTCCCGCCGGGGACCTGCGCGAACGTTCCGTCGCCGACGGTCTCCCCGGGCCGCGGGAGCGTCGGCACGCGCACGACGAGGTCGAGATTGATCGACCCGACGACGACGATGCGCGGACCGGCCATTCACGGCTCCTACGTGTGGCCGGCCGAGAGCTCGACGAGGTCCCATTCCCGCATCGGCGTCGCGAAGGTCGCGCCACAGGTCGGCCGGGGAATCGGCTCCGACTCGCTCTGTCGGACGACGACCGTCACGACACCCTCTGCCCGCGCGAACGTGACCGCCGTCTCGTCCGCTGCGATGTGTTCGGTCCCGACGGGAGGAAGCGCGTCGATCTCGTCCACCCCGAGCGTGATCCGCGCGAAATGCTGCGCCGCCTGGACCGCCGGCGGGAAGCACGACCGACCCCGGAGCGACGGGAGCGTGACCCGCCCCTCGACGTGCCGGTAAGCGAGCGCCGCCGCCTCGGCGGGGGTTACCCGACCGTAGTAGAGACCATGTGGCAGCGCCAGGACGTTCGCCGCGAACCGATCGCCGCCGACGTGCGAGCACTGCCATGTCTGCGTGGGGAACGCCTCGCTCAGGGCGCTCGCCACCGGCCAGCCTCGCGCCGCGCAGCACGGGTCTCGCCTGCCGTGCGTGCAGACGAGAAACGCCGGTGAGGCCGAGGGCGACGCGGGGAGTCGGGTCACGTCGATGTCGGCCAGCGCGGCGTCGTCCTCGAAGCGGCCCCAGGCAATCGCCTCCCGTCCGGGTCGCGCGTCGGCGACGGCGAAGGCGCGCGAGGTCGCCGGGCCGCGATGGGCGCGCCGGATGAGGAGCAGGCGAGCGTCCGCCGCGTGGCACCGCTCGCGGAGGCTCGCGAGGATCGGCGGCGCGATCCGGGAGTCCCGAAGAGCGTCCCGACCCCAGGCGCCGGGCTGCTCGACGAGGACGAACCGCTTTGCGGGCGCTGCGGTCGCGAGCAGCGGGTCGCTGCGTCGCTCGGACGCGGGCGCGCAGCGCTCCGGAGCCTCGCTCATCCGGATGATCCTAGGGGTCAGGAGGCCGGAACCAGCACCCCGCGGACGAGCAGGGTGCGGACGAACTCGGCGACCGCGTCGGGCGGCCCCTCGAGCGCGTCGAGACGGGTCTCTCGACCCTCGATCAGACTCGCCGCCGCGGCTGCCAGGGACACGTCGACCGCGACATCCGTCCACGGCGTTCGGAGCGCCAGGCCGTCCCGCCCGGGGTCGAGCCGGGCCTCGGCTCCCGCCCGAAGTCTGACGCGATCGCGGGGCCCGAGCGACGCTGCGGCGGCGGCCTGTGCGATCGGCGCGACCGGCTCTGGCCGCATTGCCCCGCTTCGCGATCGGTCGAGCCGGGCGACGACGGCGTCGCGATCGACGTTCCGCAGACGGGCGACGAGCAGGTCGACCGTCGCGCGGACCTCGTCCGCGAGCGCCTCCGCGTCCGCGAGGTCGAGACCGACCGGCAGTGAGCGACGCAACTCCGCCTCCCCTGCGGCCTCCGCGAGAAGCGCGTCGGCCAGCGCCTGGCGCGTCACCACGTGGATCCCGACGGTGAGATGGGCCGACACGTCTCCGAGCGCCTCTGCCGAATGGACGAATCCGCGCGGCAGATACAGCGCGTCTCCGGGACGGAGCACGGCGTCGATGACCGCGGGAGTCTCGGTCGCGACCTGCTCCACCGCGCGCCGGTGCTCCGTCCATGGCTCTGTCCGTAACGGCCATCGGTGGACCGGTTCGTGGACGATCCAGCGTTTCTCGCCGGCGACCTGGAGGACGAACACGTCGTGAACGTCGTAGTGGGGCGAGAAGCCGCGCGACGACGGAGGGGTGACGTACGCGTTGACCTGCACCGGATGACCGAGCTCTTCCCGGAGACGTCCTGCGAAGTCGATCACGGGGGGCCACAGCCGATGGAGCGCCTGGAGGACGATCGTCGTCCCTTCCGAGAACAGCCGGAGCACGGCCGCGTCGTCGACCTGGTCGGCGATCTGCGCTCCGACGCCGCCTCCTCGCGTGAATCGCGAGCTGTCGACGACGACACCGTCCTTCGCCATTCGCAGGAACGGTGTCCGGAGCGCGCGGCGCGAGAGCATCTCGTCGATGGCGTCCAGATCGAGGAGATCGCCGAACCCCGCCGGCAGCTCGGTCGCAGCCGCGAGGAGCGGACGGACGCCCCACGCGTCGACGAAGCCGTCCACGTCCGCGACGCACCGTGCGAGGGCCCGGTCGTGGTCGACCGGGCCCTCGCGTTTCGCAGACGTCTTCGGTGCGATGCTCATTCGCTGCTGCTAGGCGGCGCCATCTTCCGCGCCACCGTCGGCCCCGCCGTCCGCACCACCGTCGGCGCCGCCATCAGCGCCACCGTCGGCTCCGCCGTCGTGCTCGCCCGGGACGCCCCCGGCGCCCCCATCTGCAGGTCCGTGCTCGTGCTCGGACATCTCGTTCCTCCTTCGGTCGTCGCGTTGGCTGCCCGATCGTTCCCTTCTCGAGCGCGAGCCTAACGCGGTGGGATGGTCAGGTCGCGAGCGCGCGGAGGTCGTCGACGGTCGCGGCGAAGAGGGTGTCGCGCAGGTCGAACAGGCCCGCCCAGAGCGACGAGCGATCCGGCTGAACGTCGATCCGCGCCGCGTCGTCGAGCCCCTGCAGCGCCCGCACGAGCACCGCGAGCTCGAGATAGACCGCGGCGACGCGGTTCGGGCACGCGCCGACGCCGGCGCGCTCCAGCACCGGGCGCCACTCGACGAGCTCGCCCGCGCCCGGCCCGCCGTACCAGCTACGACCCTCGGTGCGCTCGGGCTCGAGCTCGAGCAGGTAGGCGGAAAGCGGCGCCTCGAGGCCGGCGAGCGCCGTCTCGATCCGGTCGGCTGCATGCCTCAGGGCCGCTTCGCGCGAGCCCGCCGTGGACGGGACGGGTTCCCCGCGCCCCCAGCGCTCGAGCAGCCGGCAGAACGCGATCGCAGCCGCCTCGCAGGCGCGGAGCTGTCGGACGAGACGGGCCGCCGTGCGCGGCGAGGCCGCATGGCACTCGATCACGTCGGCCCACCCGGTCATGGCTAGACCTCGATCACGACGGGCAGGATCATCGGTCGACGCCGCGTGCGGTCGTAGATTGCCTGGCCGATTGCGTCGTGGATGTGCTCCTGCACGAGCTTGATCTCGGTGAGGCCGTTCGAGGAGAGCTCGGCGGCGATACGGCCCGCCTCCTCGCGGAGCTCGTCGACGAGCCCAGTGTCCTCCCCCACGCCGCGCGCGATCAGCTCGGGCGGGGAGATCGTGGTGCCGCCGTCGTCGAGCGAGACCGTCGCGACCACGATCAGCACGCCGTCCTCCGAGAGCCGCCTGCGGTCGCGGAGCGCAACGTCCTCGACGTCCCCGACCCCGAGCCCGTCGACGAACGTCACGCCGGCGGTGACGCGGTCGACGATGCGGACGCCGTCGGGCGTCAGCTCGACGACCGAGCCGTTCTCCGCGATCACGATGCTGTCCTCCGGCACTCCGGCGTCGCGGGCCAGCTGAGCGTGCGCGGCCAGCATCCGGTACTCACCGTGGATCGGCATCACTGCTCGCGGACGGACGAGCGATAGAAGCGTGCGAAGCTCCTCCGAGCAGGCGTGGCCAGAGACATGGACCGGCGCGATCTCCTGGTGGAGCACCTCCGCGCCGAGCCTGGCGAGGTGGTTGATGGAGTCGTGGACGCGCAGCTCGTTCCCCGGAACTGGCTTCGCCGAGATGATCACCGTGTCGCCGCGCTCGACCGCGACGTTCGCATGGTCGCCATACGCGATCCGCGTCAGCGCCGACATCGGCTCGCCCTGGCTTCCCGTGCAGAGGACCAAGACTCCCTCCGGCGGAAGGTCCATCGCCTCCTTCGGGGAGACGATCGACTCGTCGGGCAGCTCGACGTAGCCGAGGTTCCGCGCGATGTTCATGTTCTTCCTCATCGAGCGCCCGACGACCGCCACCTTGCGGCCGTTCGCGATCGCGACCTCGGCCGCCTGCTGGACGCGATGGATGTTCGACGCGAACGACGCGACGACGATCCGGCCGGAGCGCAATGGAATCAGCTGCCGGAACGCCTCGCCGACGAGACGCTCCGAGCCGGTCATGCCGGGTCGCTCCGCGTTCGTCGAGTCCCCGAGCAGCAGGTCGACGCCGCGGCTTCCGAGCTCGGCGAGCGTGCCGACGTCCGTCTTCAGGCCGTCGACCGGTGTGTGGTCGAGCTTCCAATCTCCGGTGTGGAGGACGCGACCCGCCGGCGTCTCCACGACAACGGCCATCGAATCGGGAATGGAGTGCGCGACACGCACGAACTCCAGACGGAACGGGCCGAGTTGGAACGGGTCGCCTCCCGGTTCCACCTCCGTCAGGACGGTCGTCGCGCCGAGCCCGTGCTCGTCGAGCTTCGACTTCACGAGCGCAAGTGTCAGGCGGGTGCCGACGACCTCCCCGATCTCGAGCTTGCGCAGCGCGTACGGCAGACCGCCGACGTGGTCCTCGTGGCCGTGCGTGAGGACGACCGCGCGGAGCGGGCGCCCTTCGAGGTAGGAGACATCGGGCAGGACGAGGTCGACGCCGAGATGCTCGTCCCGCGGGAAGGCGAGCCCGGCGTCGATCGCGATCCGGTCCTCTCCGTACTCGAGGACCGTCATGTTCTTCCCGACCTCGCCGAGGCCGCCGAGCGGGATGATCCGGAGCGGTGTCACAGACGGAGTCTACGGACGGCCCGGCCGGACGACCGGTGGAGCGCTGGTGAACGCGTCCGTAAGTTCGGTCGTGGGTGGCGGTTCGCAGACCGAGCAGCCTAGGACGCAGGGAGCGCCGATACCTTCAGGTATCGGGGCGACCGAGGACGACGGGATGCGATGTGTCTGCGGGCCGCCAGGCA
>DASSVY010000254.1:0-7490 GCA_035705535.1 Gaiella sp.
GGCCGGGACTCCGGCAATGCCGCGCATCTCGACGACGTTGCCCTTGCCGCCCATCTTCTTGAACAGCCACTCGGCGCCGAGCCGCCCGTAGGCGACCTGGTCGTTCGTGACGTTGTAGGCCTGTGGCGCCGACACGCGCTGGTCGACGGACACGATCTTGATGCCGCGCGCAGCGGCCTGCGAGATCACCGAGTTCAGCGCGTTGCCGCTCGACGGGTTGATCACGATCGCGTTGGCGCCCGCCGAGATGAGATTGCGGATGTCCGCGATCTGCTCGGCCGGACCGCCGTTCCGGTTCGCGACGATCACCTTGCTGATCACGCCGCTCGCCTTGGCCTGGGCCTTGATGGCGCAGATCATCTCCTCGCGCCACCCGTTCCCGACGAGGGTGTTCGAGACACCGAGCACCCAGTCGGCCTTGGTCTGGTCGGGCTTGGCCGACGCGGTGACCGCGCCGACGATCGACACGGCGACCACGGCGAGGATCGCCACGGACCACCGGACACCGAACTGACGCACTTTCATTCCCTCTACTCCTCCTCGTGGGGGGACGTTGACCGGTTGGAACGGACCTGGACAGCCTGAGACGTCGGCGTGCCTCCTCTCTCGCTAGCGCTCGCTGCCGGCGAGTCGATGGACGAGCCGCGGGGGTGCGAACAGCTCGTCCGTCACCATCGCGGCCGCGCCTGTGACGCCTGCGAGGTCTCGCAGGGACGAGCGCGTGATCAGCAGGTCGCGCGTCGCGAGGGGCAGCGAGCGCCGGTAGACGCTCTCGCGGATCGTCGCGAGCAGGAGGTCCCCCGAGCCCGCGACGCCGCCGCCGATCACGACGAGCGACGGGTTGAAGAAGTTGACGATGCCGGCGAGGGTCGACCCGACGAGCCTTCCGGCGTTCGTGATCAGCTCGATCGAGGCGGCATCGCCGTGGGAGGCGGCAACGGCGACGTCCGTCGCCTCGACCGCGCCTTCCTCCTCCAGCACCTTCGCGAGGTGAGGGCTGCGCCCGTGGCGCGCGAGCGCCTCGCCCTCCCGGGCGAGCGCCGCCCCGCCTGCGAGCGCCTCGAGGCAGCCGACGTTGCCGCAGCGACAGACGACGCTCTGGTCGTCGGTGACCTGGATGTGGCCGACGTCGCCCGCGCAGCCCTGTGCGCCGCGATGGAGCAGTCCGCGCACGACGATCCCCGCGCCGATGCCGGTTCCGATCTTGATGAACACGACGTTCTCGTGGCCCCGCGCGACGCCGGCGCGGATCTCCGCGAGCGCCATCACGTTCACGTCGTTGTCGACCCAGACGGGAACGGCGTACGAGGCGAAGTGCCCGCGGACGTCGTACTGGTCCCAGCCGGGCATGATCGGCGGCGCGACGGGGCGGCCCGACTCGAACTCGACAGGGCCGGGGACACCGATGCCGATCCCGAGAAGCGACCCCGGAAGCTCGTCGGCCTCCGCGAGGCACTCCTCGAGCATCTCCTCGACGCGGCCCAGCACGACGTCCGGCCCGGCGGCGATGTCGGCCGGCTCGCTCGCATGGGCGAGAACCGCGCTCGAGAGGTCGACCACCGCGACGTCGATGCTCGTCGCGCCGAGGTCGGCGACGAGGAGGTGGCCGGCCGAGGAGCGGAAGCGGACGGTCCGCGGCGCCCGCCCGCCCGTCGACGGGCCGATCTCGCCGCTCTCGAGAAGGCCGCGTTCGACGAGCTCGCTGACCCTCTGGACGACGACCGCCCGGCTGAGGCCGGTTGCGGACGCGAGTTCCGTCCGGGTGGTCGACCCGTGTGCGCGGACGTAGTCGAGGATCGCGGCGAGCCCGGCCATCCGCTCGGGCGCGGGTGCGGGCGCCTTCGCCGCAGCAGCGCGGTCAACCGCAGTGAGTCTCGTGCCCTCGGCCGCCACTTTCACCGGCGACCCTAGAACATCTGACGGCGAGCTCCAAACTTTCGTCGCAGATCGACAAAAGCTCGTCGGTGCCCACGGCGCGCCTACGCTGCCGAAGGGAGCATCACCTCGTCCACGTAGCACCACCACCAGTTCTCGCCGGGCTGCGCCGAGCGGATCAGCGGATGGTCGGTCTCGTGGAAATGCGCCGTCGCGTGCCTGTTCGGCGAGTTGTCGCAACAGCCGACCTTGCCGCAGACGAGGCACATTCGCAGATGGACCCAGCGGCCGCCGATCTTCAAGCACTCCTCGCACCCGAGGACCGGGTCGGGCAGGGCGGTTACCTGGGCGGCGTCGAGGTGGGTGCACCCTGCGTCGGCCACCTCATGGTTATAGCGACGCGGCGTGGGCCTGGAGCGGCGCGGAGGTCGGCGTTAGGCTCGCGTCATGAGCTCGCAGGCAGCGGCGCCCGACGTGCGGGCCGATCGAGAGGTCGGCGCCGCGGCCTGGCACGGGCTCACGACGGAGGCGGCCTGCGAGCGGCTCGGGGTCGACCCGCGGAACGGGCTCGACGAGGCGGAGGTCGCCCGCCGCCGAGCGCAGTTCGGGCCGAACAAGCTCGCCGAGGGGGAGAAGGAGCCCGGCTGGCGGGCGTTCCTGCGTCAGTACCGCGACCTGATGCAGCTCGTGCTCCTCGGGGCGGCCGTCGTGAGCATCGCCGCGTTGCAGGAGGTCAGCACGGGCCTCGTGATCGTCGGGATCACCGTGCTGAACGCGGTGCTCGGGCTCAACCAGGAGGGCAAGGCAGCCGAGAGCGTCGCGGCGCTCCAGAAGATGCTCGTGATCCGTGCGCACGTCCGCCGCGGCGGCGCGATGCACGACGTTCCCGCGGAGGAGCTCGTGCCCGGCGACGTCGTCAGCTTCGAGGCGGGCGACAAGATCCCAGCCGACGGGCGGCTCCTCGTGGCGGCGACGCTCGAGATCGAGGAGGCGGCGCTGACCGGCGAGAGCACGCCGGTCTCGAAAGCGGTCGACCCCGTCGGCGGGGAGTCCGTCGCCCTCGGCGACCGGGTCGACATGGCGTACATGAACTCGACCGTGACCCGGGGACGGGGCGAGATGGTCGTCACGACCACCGGGATGAAGACCGAGGTCGGCCGGATCTCCGGGATGCTGAGCGGCGTTCGCCAGGAGAAGACGCCGCTCACCCGGCAGCTCGACCAGCTGACGGTGTTGCTGACGATCATGGCCGCCGGCGCGCTGGCTCTCGTCGTCGTGATCGGGCTCCTGCGCGGCGACGACTTCGACGACCTGTTCCTGATCGGGATCAGCCTCGCGGTCGCCGCGATCCCGACCGGTCTTCCCGCGGTCGTGACGACCGTGCTCTCGCTCGGGACGCAGGCGCTCGCGGCCAAGGGCGCCATCGTCAAGCGGCTCCGCTCGGTCGAGACGCTCGGCTCGACCTCGGCGATCTGCTCGGACAAGACCGGCACGCTGACCCTCAACCAGATGACCGCACGCCAGCTCGTGATCGCCGGCCGGCGCTACTCGGTGGATGGGGAGGGCTACTCGACGAACGGGCGGATCCTGCACGTCGCCGGCGAGCCGGACGTGCCCCTCGAGACGTTCCTGCTCCCGATGGCCCTCGCGAACGACGCGACCGTTCGGGACGGCGAGATCGTCGGCGACCCGACCGAGGCCGCGCTCGTCGTCCTCGCGGAGAAGGGCGGAATCGCCGTCGACGAGACGCGTCGCACCTACCCCCGGGTCGGCGAGGTCCCGTTCGACTCGGACTACAAGTTCATGGCGACGTTCCACGAGCTCGAGGACGACGGGAAGCGGGTCGTCCGCTGCTTCGTCAAGGGCGCGCCGGACGTGCTGCTCGCCCGCTCGGCGGGGATCCGGGACGTCGACGGCTCGGTCAGCGCGGTCGGCGAGCATCGGGACCTCGTCCTCGCCGAGAACGACCGCCTCGCAGGCGAGGGGCTTCGCGTCCTCGCGGTGGCCGCGCGGGACTTCGACCCCGCGACGTTCGACGGCGGCGCTCCGCTCCTCGACGAGGTCCGCGACCTGACGATGCTCGCCCTCGTCGGCATCGTCGACCCGCCACGGCGTGAGGCAAGGGACGCGATCGCGCACTGCACCAAGGCGGGGATCCGCGTCCGCATGATCACGGGCGACCACGCCACCACCGCGGCTGCGATCGCGGCGCAGCTCGGGATCGAGGGCCGCGCGCTGACCGGGACCGAGTTCGCCGCGCTCGACGACGAGGAGCTCGCCCGGCAGGTCGACGAGATCGGCGTCGTCGCGCGCGTCGCACCGGAGGACAAGGTGCGACTCGTCGACATGCTCGCGGGGAAGGGCAACGTCGTCGCGATGACGGGCGACGGGGTCAACGACGCCCCCGCGCTCAAGCGCGCCGACATCGGTGTCGCCATGGGGATCACGGGCACCGAGGTGACGAAGGAAGCGGCGGACATGATCCTCACCGACGACAACTTCGCGACCATCGTCGCGGCCGTCGAGGGCGGCCGCGGCATCTACGACAACCTCATGAAGTACGTGCGGGTGCAGCTGATCATGCTCGGCGGCTTCATCCTCACGTTCGTCGGCGCGGGCATCTTCGACGTCGCCGGCGGCGCGCCGCTGACCCCGCTGCAGATCCTCTGGATCAACTTCGCGGTCGACGTGGTGCTCGCGATCGGGCTCGGGTTCGACGCACCCGTGCCCGGGCTGATGCAGCGCGTGCCCCGTGACGCGACCGCACCGATCGTCGACCGCGCGCTCGGCATCCGGCTCGGGGTCGCGAGCGTGGCGATGGCCGCCCTCGCCCTCGGCGTCGCCGCCTGGGGCGAGCACCGGTACGACCTCGTCGTCGCGACGACGATGGGCCTGACGACGCTCTCGCTGATGCACGTCGTCGCCGCGCTCGAGTCGCGGGAGCCCAGGGAGACGATCTTCAGGCGCTACACGCTCGCCAACCGACGGTTCGTCCAGCTGATCGGGATCGCGCTCGTGCTCACGTTCCTCGTGACGGCGCTCGCGCCGCTCCAGCGCATCTTCGACACCGTTCCGCTGACGAGCTCGCAGTGGGGCGTGTGCCTGTTGGGCCCGGTCGTGTTCGTCGTGGTCGCGGAGCTCGGCAAGCTCCTCGACCGCCGCTCGGCCGCGCCGCCGAGCGAGGCGTAGCGAGCCGTCCTCGCCGCGGCGGCGAGCCGTTATCGTCCCCGCGATGGAGTCCCTGCAACGCCGCCTCGCCGTCGCGCGCGGGGACGAGCCGGCCGACGTCGTCGTCCGCGGGGGCCGCGTCCTCTCGGTCTTCACCCGGGAATGGCTCGACGGCGACGTCGCGATCGTCGACGGGACGATCGCCGGGGTCGGCTCGTACGAGGGCGCCGAGACGATCGACGCCGAAGGGCGCTTCGTCGTCCCCGGCTTCATCGACGCGCACATGCACCTCGAGTCGGTGAAGCTCCTCGTCGACGAGTTCGCACGCCTCGTCCTGCCGCTCGGGACGACGGCCGTCGTGGCCGATCCGCACGAGATCGCGAACGTCCTCGGCTCCGACGGCGTCCACTGGCTCCACGACGCCTCCGCCGATCTCCAGCTCGAGGTGTTCTTCATGGCGCCGTCGTGCGTGCCGGCCTCGATCTTCGAGTCGCCGCGGCGCCCGCTCGCCCTCGGCGACCTCGAGGCGCTGATGCGCCGGAGGCGCGTGCTCGGGCTCGCCGAGATGATGAACTTCCCCGGCGTGATCGCGGCCGACCCCGCCGAGCTCGCAAAGCTCGAGCTCGAGGGTGCGCAGCACGTCGACGGCCACGCGCCTGGCGTCCTCGGCGCGTCGCTCCAGGCGTATGCGGCAGCAGGCGTCCGCTCCGACCACGAGGCGCTCACGGTGGAGGAGGGACGGGAACGCCTGCGGGCCGGGATGTGGCTCCTCATCCGGGACGCGTCGATGGCACGGAACCTCCAAGCCCTCTTGCCGCTCGTGACCGAGTACGGGCCCGGCCGGATCGCGTTCTGCACGGACGACCGCGACCCGGACGACATCGCCGACAACGGGCACGTGAACGGCATGGTCCGCGACGCGGTCGCCGCCGGCATCGAGCCGGCGGACGCGATCCTGATGGCGAGCTTCCACCCCGCCCAGTGGCACGGCTTGCGCAATCACGGCGCGGTCGCGCCCGGCTACGTCGCCGACCTGCTCCTGCTGCCCGACCTCGAGCGGTTCGTCCCCGACGTCGTGCTCAAGCGGGGGCAGCCGATCGCGGAGACCGCGCGCGCGGACGTGCCGGAGTGGGTGCGCCAGACGGTCCGCATCAAACCCGTCGGCGTCGAGGATCTCGCGATCCCGGCAGGCGGCGAGTCCATGCGTGCGATCGGGCTCGTCGAGGATCAGGTCGTCACCGAGTCGCTTGTGCGCGAGCCGCTCGTCGTCGACGGCCGCGTCGTCTCCGACCCGGGGCGCGACCTCGTGAAGCTCGCGGTCGTCGAGCGCCATCTCGCCACGGGGCGCATTGGGCTCGGCCTGCTCTCCGGCTCGGGGCTCGCGCGCGGTGCCCTTGCCTCGTCCGTCGCCCACGACGCGCACAACCTCGTCGTCGTCGGGGCGAGCGACGACGACATGGTCTCCGCGATCGAGCGGCTGGCGGAGCTCGGCGGCGGGATCGTCACCATGGCCGACGGCCGCGTCCTCGCCGAGTGTCCGCTCCCCGTCGCAGGCCTGCTCTCGGACCAGCCGCTCGACGTCGTCGTCGACCAGAGCCGCGCGACGAACGAAGCGGCGCAGGGGCTCGGCTGGAAGGGCGCCACGCCGTTCCTCACGCTCGCGTTCCTCGCGCTGTCGGTGATCCCCTCGCTGAAGCTCACCGACAAGGGGCTCGTCGACGTCGACCGCTTCGAGCTCGTGCCGATCGTGGCGGGAGAGCCGACGCTCCCCCGCCACTAGGCGCTCACTACTTCAGGTTCTTCTGCTTCGCGATCGCGCCGGCGAGCAGGTCGCCGGTCATGAACATGTGGTCGTACGCGTGCTGGTACATGGTCGCCGCCTTGCCGTACTTGTGGTTCGCGTAGGCGTCGAGCTGTCCCTTCAGCTCGAGAACGTGTCCCAGCAGGTCGTTGCGCACGGCGAGCTTCGGCAGGCCGGTCGCCCCTGCGAGGAAGTCGCCGAACCGCACGGTGTACGTCTGCAGGTTCGCGACCGCCTTCTGCTTGGCGGCCTCGTCCTTCTTCGCCGTCGCCACGGTGTAGTCGACGAAGAACTTGACGTGCGCCCGCCACATGAACGGGCCGTCGAGGAACGTCTTGCCGGCCTTGGCGCCGTAGATCGAGCCGATCGCCTGGGAGAGCGCGACCGAGTTGCGGTCGAGCGCGTTGGCGGCTGCCGGGAACGCCTTCGACCCCGTGACGCCGAGGTTCGTCGCGTTCATCGCGAGCACGGCGTGCTCGCCGAGCAGACGGTCGAGCGTGACGCGCAGATCGGCCGCCGTGACCGTGGTCGCCTCGTGCATGTGCATCGTGTGGCCCGTCGCGGGCATCGAGGTGCCGCCGGCTCCTGCGAACGCGGCGGTGATGCCGATCATCAGCGCGGCGGTGGCGGCGATCGCAAGCGTGGC
>DASSVY010000255.1:0-13801 GCA_035705535.1 Gaiella sp.
GAAGGAGGGGGCTCTGTGGGGGGAACCATCTGGTTCCCCCACGTCTTCAGAAGGGGACCCGCAACAGCCAGAAGGCGACCATCCCGACAGCGATCGAGATCCCGAGGCTCTTCGTCCACCAGGCCGCTAGCGCGGTGACCACTGCGCCGACGAAGCGGATCTCCCCCTCGCCGAGCCCACCCTCGAGCGACGGGGTGACGAGGGCCGCGAACACGGAGATCGGGACGAAGTGGAGGAAGCGCACCCAGAACGCGGGCAAGTCGGTCCGGAGCGCCAGGCCCGCGTAGCGCGAGCCGAAGGTCACGGCGACCATGCCCACGAGCACGATCCAGAACGTCACGCGACCTCCCGGATCGCGTCTTCCAGCCGCTGCTTCTCGAGCGGCCGCCCTCGGGTGAGCCATGCGCCGAGCAGGCTGCCCGCGACGCCCGTGACGACGATCGGGATGCCGCCGGACGTCGTCGCCTGTGCGATGGCGTACGCCAGGATCCCGGATGCCACCGCGACGAGCAGCTCCGCGCGCGTCCTGACGAGCGGCACGAGCAGCGCGAGGAACGCGAGCGGGAAGACGAGGTCGAGCCCCAGCATCGCCGGGTCGGGGATCGCCGCTCCGAGGAACGCCCCGCCGAGCGTCGCGAGGTTCCACACGAGGAACAGGCTGAGCTCGGCGCCCAGGAGGTATGGAAACGTGGGCGACGGCTTGGCCGCGACGACGCCGAAGACCTCGTCCGTCAGGAAGTACGCCGCGGTCGGCCGCCGCCACCCGGCGAGCGTCATGCGGCGGCCGAGCGACATGCCGTAGAGGACGTGCCTGACGTTCAGCAGGAACGTCGTGAGGACGATCCCGACCGCGCTCGCTCCGGTCGCGAACAGACCCGCGGCGCTGAACTGGGCGCTCCCGGCGAAGACGAACAGCGAGAGCGCCTGGGTCTCGACGACCGAGAGGCCGGCGTCACGGGCGATCACGGCGTAGACGATCCCGAAGGGGACGACGCCCAGCCAAAGCGGCGTGACGGCGAGGAACCCGCGCGCGAACGCCGTTCTGCGCGCGTCGTCCATCCCGAGGATCGTATGGGGCCGGCTCTCCCCTCCGGCCCCATGCGTGGAAACGCCCCCGGCTGCGGCTTCCGGGGGCGCTTCGATGAGGCGGCTGGAACCCCGGTGACGCCGGGCGGAGCTCGTGACTCTGCGGCCCAGTCACGCTGTTCTCCGCTCCGACGCCGATTTCCGTGATCAGCGCCCCTAGCACCGTCCTGGCGTCCGTCCGGTGCTCGGTGAGCGGACTTTACGGGCCATGTCTCGAAAAGTCAAGTAGCTAGGTCAAGTGATTGTCGATATCATTCACTTCACCTTGTGTGGACGGATGAGGCAGCCATGGGTTCACCCCAACGGGGGAGGACGCTTCCGGGGGGCGGCGGCTTGAGTGACAGCGGTATGCGCGACTCGGCCGTGACCCCCCGGACGATGCCCTCGGGCGCGATCGGCAGCCGCGTGCGCGCCCTTCGTGTCGCCGCCGGCCTGACCCAGACCGCCCTCGCGGGAGACCGGTTCTCCAAGGAGTACGTCAGTCAGATCGAGCGTGGGAAGACGCGCCCGACGGGCGAGACGGTCGCCTGGCTCGCGGAGCGGCTCGGCGTCGATGCGGAGTACCTCCACCGCGGTGTCTCGTCAGACGTCCGCACGCGCGTCGAGGCGAAGCTCGCGCAGGCCGAGGCGCTCTCGGAATCCCATCGCGACCTGGAGGCCGTCGACCTCTTTCGTGACGCGCGCGCAGAGATCTCGACACTCGGCTCCGCCGAGCTCGAGGTGCGCGCGCTCACGGGTGAGGGCTGGTCGCTCCAGGAGCTCGGATCGCCGCGTGAGGCGATCGACGTCCTACAGGTCGCGCGCGAGCTCGCGGAGCGACCCGAGTTCTCGGATCTCGACCGTGCGGACGTGCTCTTCCGGCTCGGCTGCTGCCGCTACCGGATCTCGAGCATTCCCACCGCGATCAACCTCCTCGACGAGGCGCTCGAGCTCGCGGAGCGCTCGGGTCTTCCGTGCGACGTCCTGCGCGCGCGGATCCTCGCGTGGCGCTCGCGCTGCCGGCGCCGGCAGGCGGACTTCGAGGCTGCGCGCGAGGACGTCGAGCGGGCGCTCGAGCTCGCCCGCGGCGTCGACGACCCGCGGGCCGTTGCAGGTGCCTACTTCCAGGCGTCTTTCGTCGCCGAGAAGATGGGCCACTGGGGCCTCGCGCGCCAGTACGCACAGCAGGCGAAGGCGATCTACCAGGACCTGAACGACGAACGGAACACCGGCCGCATCATGCTGAACCTCGGCGGCCTGCAGCTCCTGCTCGGACGACCCGAGCAGGCGATCGAGCATCTGACGGCGTCGTTCGCATTCGCCGTCGAGTCCGGCTCTCAGCCGGACGCCGCGCAGGCAGTGGGAAGCCTGGCGGCGGTGTACGAGCACCTCGGCGATCACGATGCTGCCGACGAGCATGCACGCAAGGCACTCGCGCTCCTGGACGGACGCGAGGACTTCCTCGACGAGATCGGCCAGTCGAACCTCGTACTGGGCCGCTCGTTGCTGGAGCGGGACCGCCTCGACGAGGCGGAGCAGTGCTTCCGGGCCGCGGACCAGGCGTTCGAGCAAATGGAGTCCGTGGCGCACCGGACAGGGGCGTGGGTGGCGCTGGGTGATCTGGCGGAGCGTCGGGGGGACGCCCGCGAGGCAGCGCGCTTGTACCGAAATGCTGCCGAGGCACTGGCTGTCGTCCGCTTCTGAGAAAGGAGGTCCACGTGAACAGAGCACGGCTGATCCTGGCGCTGTTGAACCTCGCGCTCTTCGCGGCGTGGCTCGGGCAGTTCCGCCGCGGCTACACGTTCTCCGACGGAGACTGAGCGCGTTCTGCGGCGGACGGCCGGCCGGTGAGCATCGGCTGCCGTCTACATTGAGGGCGTGACGCGCCCTCCGGCCGCGATTGTCGTCGCCCTCGTCGGCTCGATCCTCCTCGCGTCCGGTTGCGGCGGTGGTGGAGGGGGAGCCGACGAGGGCGCGGGAACGACCGCACCCACGAGCTCCGGCACACTCGAGTCGCTCTGGCGCTCGCAGGGCGAGAACGTCGGAGCGGTCGCCGGCACCTCGGACTTCCAGGTCGGCCAGAACCGGGTGTCGTTCCTGGTCGTCGACAAGGAGGGGCAGACGGTCGAGCGCCCGACGGCGAAGGTCTGGGTCGCGCACGGCCTCGATCAGAAGCCGTTCGCCGAGACCACCGCACGGCTCGAGCCGATCGGCGTGCCGGGCGGCGAGACGGCGGATGCCGGCGCGATCTACGTCGCACGAATCGACACGCCGCGCCCCGGCACGTACTGGTACCTCGCCCAGCCGGCAGGAGGACGGAGCATCGGGGCGCTCGGCAATGTCGTCGTCAAACGGCGGAGCGCAGCCCCGGCGGTCGGCAACCGCGCGATCCCGTCGGACACACCGACGCTGGCCAGCACCGGCGGGGATCTCCAGGCGCTGACCACGGCCCGCCGGCCCGATCGCGCGCTCTACACGAGCTCCATTGCCCAGGCCCTCGCCGCGCACGACCCCTTCGTGGTGACGTTCGCGACGCCCCAGTTCTGCCAGTCGCGGACGTGCGGCCCGGTCGTCGACGTCGTTTCGGCTGTCCGCAAGCGCCAGCCGGCAGGCGGCCCGGTCCGGTTCATCCACGTCGAGATCTACAAGGGCAACGACCCGGCGAACGGCGTGAACCGCTGGGTGCAGCAGTGGCGCCTGCCCACCGAGCCGTTCACCTTCGTCGTCGACCGGAAGGGCGTGATTCGCGCGAAGCTCGAAGGCGCGTTCTCGGTCGGCGAGCTCCAGCGCGCGGTCGACGCCGTCCGCTGAGTCGTCCCGCGCGCCGAAGCGGCCAGTTGACGAAAACAGCCAGACACCGTTTTCTGTCAAGGGCGCGCCTGTGCCGATTTCGTGTCGATCGATCCACACCGTGGTCGGGCTAGTGGACGCCTCCGTAAGTTCGGTCGTGGTTGGCGGTTCGCAGACCGAGCAGCCCTAGGACGCAGGGAGCCCCGAGACCTTCGGGTATCGGGGCGACCGAGGACGACGGGACGCGACGTGTCTGCGGGCCGCCAGGCACACCCCTGCACTTGCGGACGGGTCCACTAGGCTCACCTCAATGTCGCGCGTCCTCACCACTCTCCCCATCGGCGAGCGCGTGGGGATCGCGTTCTCCGGCGGGCTGGACACGACGGTCGCTGTCGCCTGGATCCGCGAGAAGGGTGCGGTGCCGTACGCGCTGACGGCCGACCTCGGGCAGCCGGACGAGCCGGATGTCGACGCGATTCCGGCGCGGGCGACCGCGGTCGGCGCGGAGGCCGCGATTCTCGTCGACTGCAAGCCCGAGCTGGTCCACGAGGGGCTCGTCGCGATGCGGAGCGGTGCGTTCCACATCGCGTCGGGAGGCAAGACCTACTTCAACACGACGCCCCTCGGCCGGGCGGTGACGGGGACGATGCTCGTGCACGCGATGCACGAGCAGGGCGTCGGCGTGTGGGGCGACGGCTCGACCTACAAGGGGAACGACATCGAGCGGTTCTTCCGGTACGGGCTGCTTGCGAACCCGTCGCTCCGCATCTACAAGCCCTGGTTGGATCCGGCGTTCGTCTCGGAGCTCGGCGGTCGCCAGGAGATGAGCGCGTGGCTCGAGGAGCGCGGCCTTCCGTATCGCGCCAGCGCCGAGAAGGCGTACTCGACGGACGCGAACATCTGGGGGGCGACCCACGAGGCGAAGGAGCTCGAGCGACTCGACCGGTCGCTCCGCATCGTCGAGCCGATCATGGGAGTCGCGCACTGGGATCCGTCGGTCGAGATCGAGCCGGAGGAGGTAACGATCCGCTTCGAGGAGGGCTGGCCGGTGGCGCTGGACGGAGCGCGGTTCGACGACCGGGTCGCGCTCGTCCGCGAGGCGAACACGATCGGGGGGCGACACGGGCTCGGCACCTCGGACCAGATCGAAAACCGGATCGTCGAGGCGAAGAGCCGTGGGATCTACGAGGCGCCCGGCATGGCGCTGCTTCACATCGCCTACGAGAGGCTCGTCAACGCAATCCACAACGAGGCGACGATCGACGAGTACCGCTCGGGCGGCCGGCGCCTCGGTCGCCTCCTCTACGAGGGACGCTGGTTCGACCCGCAGGCGCTCATGCTCCGGCAAGGCCTCTCGAGCTGGGTCGGCAGTGCCGTCACGGGCGACGTCTCGGTCGAGCTCCGGCGAGGCGACGACTACACGATTCTCGACACGATCTCCGAGAACGCGACGTACCGGCCCGAGCGGCTCTCGATGGAACGCGTCGAGGACGCGGCATTCGGCCCGCTCGACCGGATCGGCCAGCTCTCGCTCCGGCTTCTCGATCTCGAGGACACGCGCGACAAGCTGTCGCTGTACGGCCGGCTCGGCCTCACCGGCGGCGACGAGGCGCTCGGCGCGCTCTCACCAGCCGCTGAGGAGCAGAGCTAACCGACTCCCTCGCCGCCCGCGCGCTCGATCACGACGACCGGGACGCGCGCGTACGGGCTGAGGTGGAGAAGCGCCCGGACGATCTCTGCGCAGTCCTCGGGCTGGATCATCTCCTGGCCGGGGATGCCGGTCCACTCGGCCATCGGCGTGTCGACGAAGCCGGGGCAGAGCGCCGTGGCGCGAACGCCGGCGCCCGCCTCCTCGCGGTCGAGTGAGCGAGTCAGTGCGATCAAGGCCGCTTTCGCGGCGCCGTAGCTCGCAAGCCCGGGAGTCGGGATCGTCCCCGCGATCGAGGCGAGGTTCACCACGTATCCACGCGACTCGCGAAGCGCCGGAAGGGCTTCACGGGTGACGAGGAACGCGCCGCGGAGGTTCACGGTCTGCTGGAGATCGAACTGCTTTGCCGGCATCTCGCCGATGCGTCCGGCGATACCCACACCCGCGCAGTTGACGAGCACGTCGAGGCCGCCGTGGCGCTCGAGGTGGGACTCGACGAGCTGTGCGCACGCCTCTTCGTCGCGGACATCCACAGCGAACGACGCGGCCTCGAGCTCGGCGGCCGCGACCTCCAGGCGCTCCACCTTGCGCGCGGCGAGGGTGAGCGCGAACCCCTCCTCGCGGAGCATCCGCGCGATGGCGAGACCGATCCCGGACGAGCCTCCGGTCACGAGGGCGCTCGGCACCGCCCGATCGTCTCACAGCTGCAGATCGCGTGTGGTGTTCCAGACGATCGCGGCGGTGCCCACGACCGCGGCCGGAGGCCGGCTGTGCCGGCCGGGAGGCCAGGCTAGCGTTGCCGGGCCGAGCGGCAAGGAGGGGGCCCGTGGAGGAACCATGGGTTCCCCCACGTTCACCGTACACTCGAGGAATGGCGGCCCCGGTGGAGCTGACATCGCTCGCGCGCGCGGGAGGCTGTGCCGCGAAATACTCCGCCGCCCGCCTCGAGGAGCTCGTCGGGGGGCTCGTCACGGCGGACGCAGCCGACCTGCTCGTCGGGCTCGATCCGGCGGACGACGCCGCGGTGTACCGCCTGGACGACGAGACAGCGCTCGTGTTCACCGTCGACTTCTTCCCACCCGTCGTGGACGACGCCCGGACGTTCGGGCGGATCGCTGCGACGAACGCGATCAACGACGTCTTCGCGATGGGGGGCCGGCCGCTGCTGGCGCTCTCCGTGACGGCGTTCCCGGAGGAGCTGCCCACCGAGACGCTCGGCGAAGTGCTCGCAGGAGCGGCGGAGATCGCGCGCGAGGCAGGCGCGATCCTCGCCGGCGGGCACACGATCCGCGACGACGAGCCGAAGTACGGGCTTGCCGTCGTCGGCACCGTCCACCCGGACGGGGTCTGGACGAAGAGCGCCGCGCGTCCCGGCGACGCCGTGCTCCTGACCAAGCCGCTCGGGACCGGGCTCGTCCTCCAGGCGGTCCGTGACGGACGGGCGCCCGACGGCGCGCTCGGGGCAGCGATCGAGGCGATGGTGACGCTGAACGGACGGGCGGCGGACGTCCTGCGCTCCTTCGAGCCCCACGCCGTCACGGACGTGACGGGCTTCGGCCTGCTCGGCCACGCATACGAGGTCGCGGACCGCTCGGGCGTGCGGATCGAGCTCGACGCAGGCTCGCTCCCGCTCCTTCCCGGCGCGCTCGACGTGGCAGAGGACGGGATCCGGACCGGAGGGGACAGGCGGAATCGCGAGTTCGCGGGGCCCCACGTCGAGAGCAACGCGCCGGAACCGCTCGAGACGCTCGCCTACGACCCGCAGACCGCCGGCGGCCTGCTGATCACCTTGCCGGCCGAGCGTCGCGTCGTGGTCGAGGCGGCGTTCGCGGCGGCGGGTCTCGACCTCTGGGCAGTCGGTCGCGTGACCGAGGGGAGCGGCGTGGCGCTGGACGGCCCGTGAAGCTCGGCGCACGCCTTCGCGGCCCGGTCTCTCCGGAGCGTTTCGCGCAGATCGCGACCGCGTCGCTGATCGCGCTAGGGCTCGTCGTCGCCTCGGGAGCGTTCGTCCGGCTGACCGGATCGGGTCTCGGCTGCGACAACTGGCCCCGCTGCGGCCAGACGCCGTTCCCGGCCGCGGACTTCCACGCTCTCGTCGAGTTCGGCAACCGGATCGTCGCGCTCACAGGTCTGCTCGTCTCGATGGTGGCATGGCTCGCCTCCCGGCGGGTCGAGGGCCTGCCGTCGTGGGTCCGGCGGGTCGCGCTCGCGGCGTTCATCGGCGCGGTGGCGCAGATCCCACTCGGAGGAATCACGGTGATTCTGGGCCTCCATCCGCTCGCGGTGATGTCGCACTTCCTCCTCGCGCTCGTCGTCGTCGGGCTCTCGGTCGTCGTCGTGCTCGAGGGATGGAGCCATTCCCGCGGCCTCGGTGCGCCGGTCGGGCCGCACTGGCTGCGTGTCGTGGCGGTCATCGGGATCGGCGTCTGCGCGGTGATGGTCGTGACCGGCGCGGTCGCCACGGCATCGGGGCCACACCCCGGCGCGGATTCGAACGTCGAGCGCCTCGGGCTCGAGATCCGCGACACGGTCTACGTGCACGTGAGAGCGGCCGCAGCGTTCGGGCTCGGCTTCCTGTTCGTCTGCTGGCAGCTGCTCCGCTCGAGGCGTCAGGCCCCGGGAGTGCTCGCTCTCGCCGGGGCGCTCATGGTCGTGCTCGTCACGCAGATGGTCGTGGGTGAGGTGCAGTACCGAAACGCGCTGCCATGGGGGCTCGTGCTCGTCCACGTGACCCTCGCGGCGACGATCTGGGCGCTGACGGTCGCGATCGGATACGCGCTCTGGCGCCCGCCCGCGCTGCTCACCGCGCCTGCGGCGGTTCGCGCCGAGTCGACCGACCGCGAGAAGGCGCGCCTGGAGCAGGCACATTCCTGATCCGCGCTGTGTCATGGCCCGCGAGGGCGCAGTTAGGCTTTGACGGTGGCGGAGGACCTACGCATCGTCGATCGCCCGACGCTCCGGCGCCCGGTGCTGATCTCGGCGTTCCGCGGCTGGAACGACGGCGGTCAGGCCGCGACGGTCGCGGCGGCGTTCCTCGCGCGCCAATGGGACGCGACGCGCTTCGCCGACATCGACCCGGAGAGCTTCATGGACTTCCAGGCGGTCCGGCCGACGGTGACGCTCGACGCGGGCCTCACGCGGCGCATCGAGTGGCCCGAGAACGTCTTCTTCCACGCGACCGTCCCCGGCACCGACCGCGACGCCGTGATCCTGCTCGGGGTCGAGCCGAACTATCGCTGGCGGGCGTTCACGGATCTCGTCGTCGGGCTCGCCCGCGATCTCGGCGTCGAGCTGGTCGTGACGCTCGGCGCCCTGCTCGCAGACGTCCCGCACACGCGCGCGGCGCCAGTCACCGGCGCCGCGACCGATCCGCGCCTCGTCGAGGAGCTCGGGCTCCAGCTCTCGCGCTACGAGGGGCCGACGGGGATCGTCGGTGTGCTGCACGACGCCTGCCGCACGGCCGACCTCCGCTCCGTGAGCCTGTGGTCGGCCGTCCCGCACTACGTCTCGCTCGCGCCGAGCCCCCGTGCGGCGAAGGCGCTCTGCGTCCGGCTCTCCGACCTCATCGGCGCGCCGATCCCGACGACCGAGCTCGACGAGGCCGAGGAGGAGTACGCGACGCAGGTCAGCGAGGCGGTCGCCTCCGATCCCGAGACGCAGGCGTACGTCGAGGAACTCGAGCAGCGGGCCGACTCGCTCGACTCGTTCGCCGACGAGGGACAGCTTCCGACGGGGGATGCCCTAGCGGACGAGCTGACGCGCTACCTGCGCGACCGCGACCGCGGTCGCGGCGAAGACACGTAGTAGCCTGCCGCGGCGTTCTCGAAAGGAGCTGCGCGATGGCCACGTACACCGTCGGCTATCTCGTCGGGAGCATCTCGTCCGACTCGATCAACCGCACCCTCGCGAACGCGCTGATCCGGCTCGCCCCGGCCGAGCTGCGGTTCGTGGAGGTCGAGATCGCGGACCTGCCGCTCTACCGACGCGATTACGACTCCGGCTTCCCGCGCGAGTGCGTCGCTCTGAAGACCGCGATCGAGGCCACCGACGCGATTCTTTTCGTCACGCCGGAGTACAACCGCTCGATTCCCGGCGCGCTCAAGAACGCGATCGACTGGGCGAGCCGCCCCAGCGGTCGCAACTCGTTCGCACGCAAGCCGTCCGGCGTGATCGGGGCGTCGACCGGCAAGATCGGCACAGCCGTCGCCCAGCAGCACCTGAAGAGCATCCTCAGCTTCTGCAACTCGCCACTCTTCAACTCGGTCGAGGCGTACATCCAGTTCGATCCCGAGGTGTTCTCGCCCGACGGGGACGTGCGAAACCCCTCCACCGCGACGTTCCTCCGCGACTACATGCTCGGCTTCCGGGACTTCGTCGAGCGCGTGCTGACCGTGCTCCCGCGCCACGGCTGAGGTCGCGGCCGCCCGCAGGGCCTAGTCGGCCGAGTCCGCCGGCGGTGCCGCTTCGGCGGCCGCAGCGCCGCCTGACTGCCCTTCCGGCGCCGGCGCCTCTGCGGGGGCTGCGCCGGGCTCGACGGTGCGCTTCTTGCGGCGACGGCGACGCGACTTGCGGGCCGGGGCCTTCGGGGTTGGCAGGCTCTCGGCCAGCGCGGCCGCAGTGTCCTGGATGGGACCGAGGGCCTCGCGGGCCTTGTCGAGAAGCTGGTTCGCCCGGGGCGTGTAGCCCTCGGCGGACGCGAGCAAGGCCGCACCGACCAGAGGCGGCAGTGCGGCCGCGATGCGGACGAGCTGCGCGACGTTCTCCTCGTGCCGGTGGCCGCGGGAGTTCGCGACCGCGCCGAGCAGCCGCTTCGCCTCGGGGAACTCCTGGCTCGCCTTGCGGTCGAGCGTCTTGCGCACCGCACGGGCCAGTCGCCACGTCCAGCGGCTGAGGATCTGCTCCGGGGCAACGGCCTTCCCGTCCCCGACCGCCCGGAGGAGGATCCGCACGCCTGCCGCGCGATCCTTCTCCCAGGGCGGCGCCTGCGTGACGAGCGTGACGAGGTCGTCGAAGTCCGCGCGCTCGACCGGTGTCGCGACCCGGTCGGCGAGCGCGGTCATGCGCAGGCGGCGGTTCGGATTCTCCGCCGCGCAGACAGACAGGAACGTCTCGAGGGCGCCCTTGCCCGCACGGCCTTCCGCGAACTTCCTCGCGAAGTCGGCGCGCTGGTCGAAGCGGATCTGGCGACCCGCGATGGTCGCCCAGAAGCGCTGCTCGTCGTCGTCCAGGAAGCGCGGGTCGACGCGCTGCCATTCGCGCTGGATGACGGCGAGCCGACGGCCGACGTCCTGCGTGACGGGAACGAGCCAGGGCGCCGGCGAGAGCTTGCGGCGGGCGCGACGGGCCGAGCGGCGGCGCGGCGCCGGCGTGACTCGCGCGCCCTCCCGGTAGAAGTCCGAGTCGAGGAGCGAGTGGAGCGAGACGACGCGCTCCGAGTGCGTCGCGCCCTTCGGCACGAAGTCGACGACGATCCCCGCCTCCTTGCGCGGGTGCGTGCGCATGATCCGGCCGATTCGCTGCTGGTAGACGCGCTTCGACGCCGTGGGCGCGAGGTGCATGCACACCGTCGCCCGCGGGGAGTTCCAGCCCTCGGCGAGCAGCTGGGCGTTGATCAGCACGTTGATCTCGCCGCGCTCGTAGGCCGCGAGCGTCTCGGCGAGCTCGCGGGGCGGGGTGCGCCCTGACACGGCCATCGTCTTGAGCCCGGCCGCACGGAACTCCTGCGCGAGGTGGTAGGCATGGTCGACCCCGGCGGCGTAGACGATCCCCGGCGTCTGCCCGAAGCGGTCGCGGTAGAGGCTCGCGGCCGCCTGGTTCAGGGCGATGTGGTCGAGCGCCGCGGCCAGCGCGCGCTCCTCGAAGTCGCCGCCGACGATCGGCACCGAGTTGATCGCCGCGACAGGCGGAACGCGGAGACTGCGGAGCGGAGCGATGAGACCTCGCCGCGCGGCGTCCGTCAAAGGGAGATCGTCGACCGACGCCGGGAAGACGTCGGAGACCTGCTTCGCGATCAGCTCCTCGGTCGCGGTCATCCCGATGTAGAGCGGCTCCGGGAACCGGCGGATCGCGTTGGAGGTCTTCTCGCCGAGCGCCGTGTGCGCCTCGTCGCAGATGACGAGCTGGTAGGCAGTGCGTGAGATCTCGTCGGCGTGCCGTGCGAACCAGGCGTACGTCTGGATCGTCATCGGATTGCTCCGCAAGGGCTCGCTGCCCTGCTCGATCGCGTCCGTGAGGCGGTCGCCGTAGCCCTCGGTCGTCAGGTCGCGTCGAAACTGGTCGACGAGCAGACGGCGGTGGGTCAGGATCAGGACGCCGAGCTCTCTCGCGGCCTCGACGAAGCCCGCGGCGGCGATCGTCTTGCCCGAGGCGGTCGGATGACGGAAGCGGTAGCGCCTGACGGCGCCGGGGTCGGATCCCGTGAAGCCGGCCTCCTCCTCGGGCTCCTCGTCGCCGCCCTCCGTTTCCTCGACGTCCTCCTCGTCGTCCTCGAGCTCGTCCACGAGCTCCGCGACGCTGCCGTTGCCGGCGCCGTTACCGTTCTCGTCTGCGCTCCGCTGCGTCGCCGCGATGAGCTCCGTCAGCATCCCGGCGAGCGCGTCGATCTGATGCCGCCGGAGCGTGGTTCCCGCCGCCGTCCGCGGCGTCTCCGCCGCGAGCACGCGCTCGAGCCCGAGCATCAGGCCGTAGCGGACCTTCCAGTCGTTCGACGGACCGGCCGGCCCTCGTTCCATCTCGACCTGCGCGTCGTCGAGAGCCCGTCTGCGCGCCGTGCCCGGCGCGAGCGCGACCTCCGGGTCCTCGCCCGGATGGAGGAACGGCTCACCGAACCACGCCTCGGCGCGTGTGGCGGCATCGACGAGCGCGGCTGCGTGCTCGCCCGGGACGTTCGCGGTGACGGTGGATTCCTGCATCTCGGCAGCAGCCTCGATGCGCGCCGCTCACTCCTGCGCAACCATCGAGGAAGGCAGCTCGCGCGTGCAACATCGTGCGCCGGCGTCGCTGCACCCCGGAGACTAGCGGAACCGGCGGTCGGAGAGGCTTGATGTGGGTTAGGAGTCCGCGCGGGGAGGGCATGCGCCAAGCAGCGCGGCCGGCTCGGTTCAAGCCTCTGGGTGTCAGACCGCGCCGAGCGGACGGCCGCTGACGCGCTCCGAGACGCCGGTACGATCGAGATGCGGCGTGAGCCCGCCCCGGAAGAACGGGAACCCTGCACCGAGGATCAGGCAGGCGTCGAGCTCGGCGGCGCTGGGCACGACGCCCTCGTCCAGGATGCGGCGGGCCTCGTCGGCAAGCCCCTCGAGGAGCCGCTCGTGGATCTCGTCGACGGTCGGTCGGCCGTCGCGCGTCTCGAGGGCGGGGAACTCGCCGTCCGCCAATGCCTGCAGGACCTGCGAGCGAGGGAAGCGATCGGGCCACGCCTCGTTGAGCGTCAGGAGCACGTGATTCGCGACGCGAGGACCGACGATCGCGAGGAGCGCGGAGGGCGCCATCGGCAGCCCGAGGCGCAACGCCGCCTCGTCCGTCTCCTCGATCGTCGCCCCCTGGTCGATCGCCTGCATCAGCACCGTCGTCTGACGCGTGAGGAGCCGGTTGACGACGAAGCCCGGCGCGTCTCGCACGACGACACCGCGCTTGCGCAGGCGCCGGACGACGTCCCACGCGGTCGCGAGGGTCTCGTCGTCGGTGGAGTCCGCGCGGACTATCTCCACGAGTGGAAGCACCGCGACCGGGTTGAAGAAATGGAGGCCGACGACCCGCCCGGGGTGCGCGAGACCGCCTGCCATGGCAGTGACCGAAAGGGCCGACGTGTTCGTCGCGAGCGCGCAGTCCGGGGCGACGACGGCCTCGAGCGCGTCGAAGACGTCCTGCT
Organism: Gaiella sp.; assembly: GCA_035705535.1. GTDB lineage: Bacteria > Actinomycetota > Thermoleophilia > Gaiellales > Gaiellaceae > Gaiella. Next base: position 13,374 of record DASSVY010000255.1, read on the forward strand.
TCGCGCCGAGCTCCTCGAAGACCGCCTCGAGGACGAGGCCGCAACCCGCGTACGCCTCGATCCCCTCGCCTGCGAGGGCGAGCGGTCGGAGCGCCTCGGCCTCCGCCTCGGCGAGTCGACCCCGCGCGACGAGCCCGTCGAGCTCACCACGGATCGCCTCGACGGCGCCCCGCGCGCGCTCGGGTTCGACGTCGGTCAGGACGACGGGAACGCGGAGCCGCCGCACGAACAGCGTCGCAAGCTGCGTCGCCATCAGGCCGGCGCCGACGATCCCGACGCGCTCGGGCCGCCGCGGATCGACGTCGGGAGCGGGCGCCGAACGGCCGATGCGACGTTCGACGACGTCGAAGGCGTAGAGCGACGCCTGCGCCTCGGCCCCGGGAAGCAGCTCGGCGACTGCGTCCTCCTCCGCCCGGTATCCCTCCTCG
>DASSVY010000256.1:0-10351 GCA_035705535.1 Gaiella sp.
TCGACGCGCTGTGACGCACCTCGACGAGCTCGCGCGGCTCGGGGTGGCGACGGTCCACGAGGCGCAGGACAAGACCGGTCTGGTCGACCTCCCGCTCGTGCAGATCGTGCCCGGTTCACGCGTCGCAGGACGTGCCCGGACGGCGCTCTGCGCGAACGGCGACAACCTGATGGTGCACGCGGCCGTCGCGCACGCGGAGCCGGGCGACGTCCTCGTGGTGACGATGCCCGAGCCGAAGCCGATCGCGATGGTCGGCGACCTGCTCGCGACGCAGGCGCTCGACCAGGGTGTCGTCGCGATGCTCGTCGACGGTGCGGTGCGCGACGTCCAGGAGCTGCGAGAGCTGGGTCTTCCGATCTGGGCCCGCTACGTCCGCGCGCAGGGTGCGGCGAAGGACCAGGTCGGCGAGCTCGACACGCCGGTCGTCGTGGGCGGCGCTCGGATCGAGCGCGGTGACGTCGTCGTCCTCGACGCCGACGGGGCGGTCGTGATCGCGGCGGATCGCATCGACGACGTGGTGGCGGCTGCGCGCGACCGCGAGGCGCGTGAGGTCGAGCTCAGAGCCCGCTACGGGGCGGGCGAGCGCTCCTACGACGTCAACGACCTTCGGCGGCTCGTCGAGGGACAGCACCCCGCGTGACCCTCGCGGTCGCGGTGCTCGGCCTCGGCGAGGCGGGCGGCACGATCGCCTCCGGCCTCGCGGCCCACGGATGCGCCGTCCGGGGCTGGGATCCCGACGTGGCCCGCGTCGCCCCGGACGTCGAGCGCACGACGACACCGACAGAGAGCGTCGCCGGCGCCGAGCTCGTCCTGAGCCTCGCCACCGCCGCGCATGCGCTCGACGCGGTGACGAGCGTCGCCTCGGTGCTCGGGCCGGCGCACCTCTACGCGGACCTGAACACGACCGCGCCGGCCCTCAAGCGCGAGGTCGCCGCGGCGGTCGCTCCCACCGGCGCGGCGTTCGCAGACGTCGCGCTCCTCGGTGGCGTGCCCGCGCAGGGCGTCGAGACGCCGGCGCTCGCCTCGGGCGACGGCGCCGCGCGCTTCGCGGAGCTCGTGCGGCCCCTCGGGATGCCGGTGGAGCTGGTCGGCGCCGAGCCGGGCGAGGCCACCGGCTTGAAGCTGCTTCGCAGCGTCTTCATGAAGGGGCTCGCCGCGGCGGTCCTCGAGAGCATGGAGGCGGCGACCCGGCGCAACGCCGACGACTGGCTGCGGGGAGAGGCCGCGGAGGTGATCGGCGAGCCGCTCCTCGAGCGACTGCTCGTCGGAAGCGTCAGGCACGCCGAGCGGCGCCGGGACGAGATGGACGCCGCAGCGGCGTACCTGCGGGAGCTCGGGGTCGAGCCCCGCGTCTCGGAGGCGGCCGCCGGGTGGCTCGGGCAGCTCGCCGAGGAGCAGCGGACGCGCCCGGCCTGACCGGCGCGCCCGCCCCCGCTTCGCCTCCCGGTGGCTCAGCCGACCGGTTGCTCCGTCCTCCAGCCCTCCGCGTACGACGTCCGTGCGACCTCCGAGTACGGCACCGGGCTGACGATGACGCGCACCTCCTTCTGCCGGTGCGGCAGCACCGTCGTCTTCCGCGACCCGCCGTCGGGCTCGCCCCAGACGACCCGCAGCTCCGTGCCGACCTCGATCGCGGGGTCGACCGTCGCCAGCGAGAGCGCGCGCTTCTCGTTTGCGCTGTAGCCCGTGAAGAGCGAGAGGCCGACGACGTTGTCGTGGTCGTCGAGGACGGAGTCGAAGTTCGAGGAGCCGTAGTTCGCGTTCGGGATGTCGAAGGGCATGTAGCCCTCACCCTCGGGCGCGAAGACGGACGCGAAGATGTCCGTCACGTCTTCGTTGTTCCAGGCCAGCGTGACCTTCTTCCGCTGCGTCTCGGGGTCGATCTGCTCGAGCGCGTCCCGGCCGTGGAAGTCGTGGTCGAGCTTCACCATGTGGCCGTAGCCCAGCTCGAACGGGTTCAGGTAGTAGTCGTCGATGTCGTCGGAGACGAAGCTCCCTGCGAGCGCGTTGACCGCCTCGTAGCCCGCCGCCGGGAGCCACTCGCGGTAGGCGCGCAGCTCCTCCCCGCTGTAGATCGCGGGGAGCGGTGACGGAATCCAGCCGGACTCGAGCGTGTTGGAGGAGTACGCGCGCGACCCGACGTGCTCGAGGCCGAGATCCTTGCCGGCCTCGAGGATCGTCTCGCGGACCTCGTCGTACGACTCGTACGGCCCCCACAGCTCGAGGCCGGGGGCGCCCGCCATCCCGTGACGCAGCGTCCGCACCTGCCGTCCGCCGACGTTCATCGTGCTCATACGGAAGAACTTGACGTCCTCGAGCGGGCCGCCGTTCACCTTCTCGAGCACCGGCCAGGCGTTCGGGCCCTGCACCTGGAACCGCCAGAGCTTCCGCGTGACCGCCTTGCCCATCGGCCGCATCGGCGAGCGGTCGTCCTTCTCGATCTCGACGTCGTACCCGCCCGTCGTGCCGTGGAACTCGAGCCAGTTGGCCGCGGGCGCGCGACCGACGAACACGAGCTCGTCCTCGTCGAGGTGGAACAGGATCCCGTCGCCGATCACGTTCCCGGCCGGCGTCGTCGGGACGTACTGCTTGGCCATGTCGACCGGGAAGGTCTCGACGCTGTTGATCGCCGTGTCGCCGATCAGCTTCACGGCGTCCGGCCCCTTGACGAACAGGTTGACCATGTGGTGCGTCTGGTCGTAGAGCACGGCGGTCTTGCGCCACGCCTCCTGCTCCCGGCGCCAGTTGGTGAACTCGGCGGCCACGACCGGATACACGTAGGCCCCCACCTGCGAGTTGCGCAGGAGCTCGACCGGATCGGTCTTGTCGAGGATCTCCTGCAGGTTCTTCGGTGCCATTCCTTCCTCCTGGGCTCGTAGGGCTTCGTCTTAGTGGACGTGTCCGTAAGTTCGCTCGTGGTCAGCGGTCATCAGACCGAGCAGCCCAAGGACGCAGGGAGCCCCGATACCCGAAGGTCTCGGGGCGACCGAGGACGCCGGGATGCGACGCGTCTGAGGGCCGCTGGGCACACAACCGTGCTTGCGGACACGTCCACTAGTCCTGGCTCTCGACGGGCGGCGTCGCGTAGGTGAACCAGCTGTCGGGCATCAGCGTCCCCCACGCCTGGCCGCGCATCCGCTCCTCCATCGTCCAGGTGACGGGCGGCCAGTCGGGTGCCAGCAGCAAGCGGCCGTCGGTGATGATCTCGACGCGGTTGCCGCCGGGCTCGAACGCGTAGAGGAAGCACGTCTGCTGCACCGCGTGCTTGGCGGGGCCGCACTCGATGCGAACCCCGGCGTCGAGGAACACGTCGGCGGCGCGCATGACGTACTCCCGCGCGTCCACTGCGAACGCGACGTGGTGGAGGCGCCCGCCGACGCCCGCCGGGTCGACGCGCCCGTAGGCGAGGTCGTACGACTTCGGCGTGACGTGGAGCCACGAGCCGACCAGGCGGCCGTCGTCTCCCACCACCTGCTCGCTGACGCGGAAGCCGAGCGTGTCGACCATGTACCCGCTGTTCTCGTCGATGTCGCGGCACCAGACGTTGACGTGGTCGAGGCGGCGCACGCCGACTCCGCGCGTCGAGATCCGCTGCGGCTGGTTCTTCAGCGTCGGTGCCTGGTCGCCGGCCGGCTCGTGGTAGCGGCTCTCGTAGTAGACCGTCATCCCGTGCCCGTCCGGGTCGCTGAACCGAAAGCTGCGGCCGTGCCCGGCGGCGCCGGCCGACCACCCCTCGCCCCTGCCGGACGCCTCGAGCGCGGCGGCGCGCCGCTCGAGCGCGGCGTCGCTGGACGTGCGCCAGGCGATCGTCCCGACCCCGGGACGCTCGGCGGCGGTCAGCTGGAGCGAGGCGCGCTCGTAGTCTCCCCAGGCGCGGAGGAACACCGAGTCTCCGACCCGCTCGACCTCGTCCATCCCCAGCACGTCGACGAAGAACTCGAGGCTGGCGGGCAGGTCGGGCGTGAGGAGCTCGACACGGCCGAGATGCGACACGTCGTAGACCGGCTCGCTCACGCGCGCCCCTGGCCGGAACGCGCGGGGGCGTCCCGGGTTGACGCAGGACGTCTCACGACCCCTCCGGTGCGACCGCGGTCGGCTCCGCGTCCGGCGCGAGCCCCGCGAGCCGCCGGGTGTTCGCCACGGCCATCGTGCGGACCTCGTCCTCCGTGAAGCCGTCGGCGAGGAACGCGTCGGCCATCAGCGCGAGGCCGTCCTCGACCGGTGGGTTCGCGACCTGACCGAGGTCGGTCGCCCAGACCGTCCGCTCCGGCCCGACCGCGCGGGTCGCCTCGAACACGCGCTCCCACGAGACCTTCCCCGTGTGCGGGGTCGTGAACGCGCGCTCCATGAGGGCGCCCATCGACGCGAGCTCGACCTGGTCGTCGGGCGCGATCGACTGCGAGGGAAACTCCGGATGCGTCACGACGATGTCGCGGATCCCGCGCTCGGCCGCCGCCTCGACGAGCCGGAAGACCTCGTCGCGGCCGACATGCCCGGTGCAGAGAACGAGCTCGTGGCGCGCGACGACGTCGAGCACCTCGAGCGCCTCCGGCAGGAGCGCGCCCCGCTCGTCGACGACCGGCACGGGCTCGCACGCGAGGCCGGCATCCCGGAGGGACAGCTCGAACTCGACCCAGACCGGGACCTTCGCGTGCCGACCGGGTTGGAGCACCTCGTCCTGCTCGTTGACCGACGAGACCGTCGGGAACCAGACGATGCGCGCGCCCTGGCGCGCCGCGACCTCGACCGCAAGCGGGTTGAGTCCGCCGACCGCGCTGTTGAGCGTGACCGTCCCCAGCACGGTGACGCCCGGGACGGCCTCCGCCACCACCTGCGCCCGCTCGGTCGTCGGCGTGTAGTGGGACTTGAGCCCGAACCCGCCCTGCCCCGTCTCGAGGCAGCGGCGGGCGAGCTGGACGTCGGTAATGCGGCGAGCGACGAAGTCCGGCGCCACGTGCACGTGGTAGTCGACCGCCCCGCGGACAAGCGTGCGCGCTCGCTCGCTGGGCATACGGTGGTCGTCGTTCTGCGTGCTCACGGTGTCGGTCGGTCCTCGTCCACGGCATGCCGGCGCGCCCGATGATCCCGGTCGAGGAACGCGTTCGCCCAGGCGCTCGTGCCGGCGAGGGCATTGTCCTTCACGACGACAGGGCCGTCGAGCATCTCCTCTTCCTCACCGTACGCCTTGAGGCGCTCGTAGGCCTGCGACCAGATGCACTCGGTGTCGTACACCTCGCAGAGCCCGTCCCGCGTGCCGCCGCACGGACCGTTGCGCTGGTTCTTCGCACACATCGACTCGGGACACACGTACGCGATCTCGGGGAGCGAGCAGTCCCCGCAGTCCTTGCATGCGAACAGGGACACCTTCGCCGCCTGCTCGAGCGCGTGTGCTGTCTTCCCGATCGCCTTCGGCGCGCGGTCGATCGATCGGTAGACGGCACGGCCGGTCGCATGGAGCGGCGCGTCGTCGGCGAACGCGACCTGGTGCAGCATGCGGCTGAAGCGGTACTTGACGGGGACCCGCAAGTCGGTCTTCCGGCGACGCTTGGACTCCCGATACGAGCCGTTCACGACGTCTGACGAAAGACCCGTCTCCGCGTCCTGCTCGAAGAAGTAGAACTCGTCGGGGACCGGGAACTGGATCTCGCGGGCGAGCGCGACCCAGTCGTCCGCGTACAGGTCGGCCGCGTCGAGGATCTCGTCGAAGGTCGCGACCGGGACGTGACCGCCCAGGTAGACCCCGGCAAACCCGAGCCCGCGCGCGACGGCGACGTGCTTTGCCGCAAGGTCGGCGAAGAACGCCTTGCCACCGTCGGGAGAGGCCGCCGCGCGCTCGACGATCGCGAGCAGCTCGTCGCTCACGACAGCGCCGGGGATCGTCCCGCGGTGGAACGCGCGCGCGGACGCGAGCGAGAGCACGTAGACGTTGGCGAGCGACGCGAGCGGCAGCTGTTCCCGCCGGATCCAGCGGAGGAGCTCGTCGTCCTTCCTCGTGTCGTAGCCGATCTGGTTGATGACGAACCGTGCGCCGGCCACGACCTTCTTCTCGAGCTTGAGGTACTGCGGGACGACCTCGCGCTCGTGCCGCTTGTGGTTGGTGACCACGCAGCCCAGGAAGAAGTCGGTGCGCCCGAGCTCCAGGTCCGGCCGCCGCCGGTCGTGCAGCCCGTCGTTCATCTGCGCGAGCAGGCTGAGCAGCCCCACGGAGTCGATGTCGAACACCGGCGCCGCCTGGCCGCCGTGGCCGGCGACCGGGTAGTCGCCCGACATGCAAAGGACGTTGTGGAAGCCCTCGGAGCCGAGCTTCCAGCCCCGACTCTCGAGTGCGTTCCGGTTCCAGTCCTTGCAGGCGAGGTGGATGATCACCTCCTGACCGAGCGCGACGAGGTCGTTGCCCAGCGTGTCCGGCCCGAGCATCGCGTTGCCGCCGGGGTTGTCCGTGATCGAGAGGACGTCGATCCTCGGGTTCGCGGCGAGCTCCCGCGCCCTCGCCTGGAGCGCGCGTCCGCTCTCGCCCGAGAGCAGGCCACGGCTCGTGACGAGCTCCGCGACGGCCACGAACGCTCCCGGCTGCTCGAGCTGCTCCCGAAGGGTCGCCATCGTCACTCAGACGGCGCGCCGCATCAGCGGCGCCCCGGGAAGCCGCTCGAGCGCGGGCTCGCTGCCGAGCACGAGCTCGAGGTTCAGCATCGCCAGCCGCGCGTGCTCTCGCGCGATCTCCTCCGCGCGCGCTCCGTGCCCGGCGCGCACCGCCTCGAGCATGGCGCGGTGCTGGTGCTGCGCGACGACGAGGATCTCCTGCTCCCGCGCAAGCGCAGCCTGCGAGGCGATGAGCGCGCCGGGGGACGCGAAGGGCAGGGCGACGACATTCGCGATCGCCCTCGTGATCGCGTCGCTCTTCGCCAGCTCGACAAGCGCACCGTGGTACTCGTCGTTCAGCTCGACGAACTGCTCCAGGACGGGGGCTCGTTCGGCCACGACGATGTCGAGCTGCTCGGTCACGTCGACGAGGCCCGAGAGCTCCGCTTCCGACTCGAGCCGTTCCGCGGCGAAGCGTGCGGCCGTTCCCTCGAGGACGCCGCGCAGCTCGATCGCGTCGGAGACGTCGGTCAGCGAGAAGGAGCAGACGACGAACCCGCCGCCCGGAAGCGCGCGGAGCAACCCCTCGTGCGCGAGCGTCGCGAACGCCAGCCGGAGTGGGGTGCGCGAGACGCCTAGCCGCTCGGCGAGGCCGATCTCGGGGACGCGCTGCTCCGCCTCGAGCTCGCCCGCGAAGATGAGCTCGCGGAGCGCGAGCGTCGCCTTGGTCGTCTGAGAGCCGGCTACGTCTCCACGCGGCACACCGAGAGCCTATTGCATGCAGTTCGGCGCCGCCAGAGCCAATCTACGGCAGCGACCCGGGCTTCTGCATGCGATCCCGGTCGCGTCTCAGGCATCTCCCCAGGGCCGGATTCGCGGCGGAGCGGGCTCGCCGTGCCCTTCCTGCCACGAGATCACGGGGTTCCGAAGCACCCCGATCCCCTCGATCTCCGCCTCGATCACGTCGCCGGGCTTCAGGTAGAGGAGCGCGCGCTCCTCCGGCGACTTGAACCCTGCGACACCCGAGACCGTCCCGGTCGAGAGCACGTCTCCCGCCGAGTACCCGAGCGCCGAGAAGTTCGAGAGGATCTCGGGGATCGTCACCGACATGCGACCCGAGTGCGACTCCTGACGGACCTCGCCGTTGACGCGGAGCTGCATCTCGAGGTCGTGCGGGTCGGCGATCTCGTCCGGCGTGACGATCCACGGGCCGAGCGGGCAGAAGGTGTCGATCGCCTTGCAGAAGCTGAACACGCCCGAGCGCATTTCGCCCCGCTGGACGTCACGCGCCGTGATGTCGTTGAAGATCACGTAGCCGCCGACGTAGTCCGCAGCCTCCTCGGGCGAGAACCACTTCCCCGCCTTCTTGAGGACGACTGCGAGCTCGAGCTCGTAGTCGAGCTCCTCCGTGAGATGCTCGGGGTAGATCACCGGCTCGTCAGGGCCCACGATCGCGTCGACGTTCTGGAAGAAGTTGATCCACGGGGCGATCGCGTGCGACCAGTCGACGTTCTTCGACTCGTCCTCGTGCTCGCGGAAGTTCCCTGCGGTGTGGAAGAACTTCTTCGGCACGATCGGCGCGCGCAGCCGGGTCTCCGTGAGCGGAACGCGCTCGCCCGTCTCTTCTGCGCCGCCGCGCTCGAACCACTCGCGCATCGTCGGGACGTCGAGGACCGCGATCTCCTCCCCGTCCAGGACCCCGACCCGCCTGTCCTCCCCGAACGTCACCAGCTTCATGCAGCTGTTCCTCCTCTGGAGACCCCACACACGCGCGTGGCAACTCGCGCATACACCTCGGCGGTGCGGACGAGGCCGTCGATCTCGAGGTTCTCGCCGAGCTCGACGTCCATCAGGCCCGTCGAGGTGCCGTAGTTCACGGTCGGGACGCCGTACCGCGTCAACGCGGACGCGTCGGAGAACCAGCGCGTCACGTCCCTGCCCGGCTGCTCGCCGAACACCTCTTCGTGCGACTCGTCGACCGCCGCGACGAGCGGGTGACCCTCCTCGATCTCGGCGCCGGGGGCGGTGACGTAGACCTCGCCCTCGATCCCGTAATCCGGGAACCGCTCTGCAAGCGCGCGCACCATCCCGAGAACCTCGCCGCGGGCTGCGGCCATCTGCCTCGTCGGCGGGACGCGGACGTCGAGGAAGACATCGGTGTGGTGCGGCGTGCGCGAGACGCGCCAGCCGAAGCCTCCTTCGATCGCGCCGACGTTGACGATCGCCTTCGCGCCGCGGTAGGCGTTCGCCGGATCGTCCTCCCACGACGGGATCCACGCGAGGATCGCGTCGAGCACCTCGTGCGCGCGGACGATCGAGTTCTCGCCGCGCCGACCCTCGCTGAAGGCGGTGTGGATGAAGTTGCCCTGGACCCGGATCCTCAGCCACAGGGCGCCGAAGTGGCCGAGCACGACCTTGCCCTCCGTGGGTTCTCCGAGCAGGCACATGTCGGCCACGCCCCCGTGCGAGACGAGGTAGCGCGTGCCGGCGGCGTAGCCACGGTACTGCGCGCCCTGCGCCTCGCCTTGCTGCGTCTTCTCGATCTCGCCGCAGACGGCGGCGACGAGCACGTCGCCGAGAAGCCGCACGCCTGCATCCTGCAGCGCCGAGACCGCCTCCACGTAGCACGCGAGCGCGCCCTTCATGTTCGCGATGCCGAGCCCGTAGAGCCGGCCGTCCTGAACGAACGCGGACGGCTGGAAGCCGCGGACGTTCCTGAGCCACGGCTCCCGTCCCGAGTACGACGTGTCCATGTGGCCGTTGAACATCAGGCTCGGGCCGCCTCCCGTGCCGGCCCATGTGCCGAGCGCGTTCGCGCGGCCGTCCTCGACCTGCTGCCACTGGACGTGGAGCCCGCGCGCCTCGAAGAGCTCGACCATCAGGCGGGCCATCCCCTCCTCGTCGCCGGTGAACGAGTGCGTGCCGATCATCCGGCTCGCCGTCTCGACGAGCCGGTCGCGGTCGACGGAGACGACGGTTGCCATCAGCCGCGCACGTGCGGGAGGACCTGCTCGCCGAACAGGCGGATCTGCTCGTGGCGGTCCTCGCCCCAGAGCTCGAGCATCACGTGCGTGCAGCCGGCGTCGCGGTACTCCTCGATCGCCGCGATGCAGTCCGCCGGTGTGCCCGCGATCGGCTTGCACTTGTCGAGCAGCGCGTCCGACACCTGCGCCTTCGCGGCGAGGCGCCCACCCTGCTCCATCGCCTCGGCGACGGGACGGATCTCCTCCAGCTCGATCCCGGCGAGATCGAGCAGCGTGTCCGCGGCCCCGGCGATGTTCTGCACCTTGTTCGCGAGGTACATCCCGGCGATCTCGCGCGCACCATCACGGCCCCTGTCGCGGTCGGTGGCGTGGATCGACGCGACGACCGTGCAGCCGATGTCGATGTCGGTCCCGACGTTCTCGCGCGTGTAGCGGACGAACGGCGGTGTCGTGATCGAGGGCGTCAGGCAGCCGTCTGCGATCTCTCCCGCGAGCGCCTGCATCTTCGGCGCGGTCGCCGCCACGTAGACGGGCGGCACGTCCCTCGGCGTGTCCGCTCCATCCTGGAGACCGGGAACGTCTGCGCTCCAGGTGTCGCCCTCGTACACGAACGGCTTCCCGCCGAGGACGCCGCGCACGATCTCGACCGCGTCGCGCATCGGGCCGAGCGTGCGCTTGCCGTTCAGGCGCGCGTTGTTGAGGAAGATCTTCGACGTGCCGAACCCGAGGATGAAGCGGTCCGGGCCGGCGGCCTCCTGCACGACCCGCGCGTCCATCGCGACCTGCAC
>DASSVY010000257.1:0-4266 GCA_035705535.1 Gaiella sp.
TCGACTGCGCGACCGCCGCGATCCCGGAGTCGACGTGCGTCTCGCCCCACGCGACGAGCCAGAAGGGAATCGCGGTGCCGATGAGCCCGATCACCGCCCATTGACGCCACGATGCGCGTAGCGCGGCGACCGCACGGCTCCGCCCCATCGTCCGCACGAGGTAGCCGCAGAGGATCGCCGCGCCGATCGCCGCGCGGGCGCACATCAGCGGCCCGGGCTCGAACCCGCCGTCGACCGCGACCTTGATGAAGAGATACGACGCGCCCCAGACCGAGGCCAGCAGCAGGAGCAGTGGCCAGTACCTGTTCACGCCAGGCTCCTCGCGGCGCGCACCCGCGTCACCACCCCGGTGGCGAGGGTCGTTCCCGCGAGGACGAGCGCGAGCCCGATCAGCGCGCTGGCGGTGACGGCCTCGTCGAGGAACACGGCGCCGTAGACGAGCGCGAACGCCGGGACGAGGTACGTGACGAGAATTGCCCGGCTGGCCCCGGCCCTCGCGATCAATGCGAAGTACAGGACATAGGCCACCGCGGAGCCCAGCGAGCCCAGCGCGACGATCGCGAGCACCGTTTTCGCGGGCGGCGCCTCGTCGGGCAACTGGAGGAGGCCGAACGGCGCCATCAAGAGGGTCCCGATCGCGAGCTGTCCCGCAGCGAGGTGGAGCGGCGGGACCCCGCCGGCGCTCTTCCCCACGACGAGCGCGGACGCCGCGTAGCAGAGCGCCGCCGCGAGCACGGCGAGCGCGCCGACGATCTGACCGCCGCTCTGCACCCCGACGAGCAGCGCCACGCCGACGAAGCCGACCCCGACGCCGACGAGGCGCGCACCGGTCACCCGCTGCGTCGGGTCGAGGCGGATCGCGAGCAGCACCGTGAAGATCGGCGCAGCCGCCTGGATCACCCCCGCGAGACCGGAGCTGATCCGCGTCTCCGCGAAGCCGAAGAGCCAGAACGGCAGCGCGTTGTTGAGCAGGCCGAGCGTCGCCACGATCGCGAGGTAGGGCCGGAGGAGGCCGAGGCCGCCGCGACTCGCGGCGAGCGGCAGCAGGATCGCGGCCCCGACGACGAGGCGCCCGAGCGCGACGACCGAGGGCTCGAGCTCGTCGACGCCGAGCTTGATGAAGAGAAACGAGGAGCCCCAGATCCCGGAGAGGACGAGCAGGAGAGCGGCGTTGCGACGAGACATGTCACGACGTTAGTGGACGCGTCCACTAGTCACGCGTGCCGGTACGAGGCGGCATACGGGTCGTGGCGACAGACCGGCCATCCAGATGGCTGACCGGCAATCAGCGCGAACCGGATGACGCCCCAGACACGGCGCCGAATCGACGCGCTCGTCCACGACACGTACTACCAGTACGCGCCGTGAACGATCACGCCGCCCGGCTTGGTCTGGGACGCCCCCGGGCGTAAGGCCGATTTCCGGTCAGCCATCTAGACTGGCCCCCTGGGCTCCGTTGCGGAACACCCGCTCCATCGCCGGCTCGGCCTCACGGACGGGGAGCTCACTCGAATCGTCACGCTGCTCGGGCGCGATCCGAACGACTTCGAGCTCCAGGTCTTCTCGCTTCTCTGGTCGGAGCACTGCGGCTACAAGCACTCGGCGCTCCTCCTGCGGCGGCTGCCGAGCGACGGCCGGCGCGTGCTCCAGGGCCCGGGGGAGAACGCCGGCGTCCTCGACCTCGGCGAGGGTCTCGCCGTCGCGTTCAAGGTCGAGAGTCACAACCACCCGTCCGCGGTCGAGCCGTTCCAGGGCGCGGCAACCGGTGTCGGCGGGATCCTCCGCGACATCTCGGCGATGGGCGCACGGCCGGTCGCGTTGCTCGACGGGCTCCGCTTCGGCGCCCCCAACGAGCACTTCTCCCGCGCGGTCGGCGGCATCGGCAACTACGGGAACTGCGTCGGCGTGCCGACCGTCGGGGGCGAGGTCGTCTTCGACGAGGCCTACGCCTCGAACTGCCTCGTCAACGCGATGTGCGTCGGGGTGCTTCCCGCGGAGCTCGTCACGCGCGCGGCGGCGACGACCCCGGGGGCGCTCGTCGTCCTCTACGGGGCGACGACCGGGCGCGACGGCATCGGGGGCGCCTCGGTCCTCGCCAGCGCGGAGCTCGGCGAGGCCGACGCGGACAAGCGCCCGACCGTCCAGGTCGGCGACCCCTTCACCGGCAAGCGGCTGATCGAGGTCTCGGCCGAGCTGGTCGAGCGCGGGCTCGTGCTCTCGCTGCAGGACTGCGGCGCCGCGGGCCTCGCGTCGTCGCTCTCCGAGATGGCCTCCGACTACGGGATCGACGTCCACCTCGACCGCGTCCCGCAGCGGGAGGAGGGAATGGAGCCATGGGAGGTGATGACCTCCGAGTCACAGGAGCGGATGGTCGCGGTCGTCGACCCCGCGCGGCTCGCCGAGGTCGAGGAGGTGATCGACCGCTGGGCGCTCCACCGTGCGGTCGTCGGCGAGGTGACCGAGAGCGGTCTCCTGCGCGCGCTCTGGGACGGGGACGAGGTCGGGTCGATCCCGGCGCGGCTCCTCACCGACGAGTGCCCGCGCTACGCCGTCGAGCGAGCGCCCCGCACCCCGTCGGCAGAGACGCCGACCGAGCTTCCGCCCGTCGACGCGGCGCTCCTCGAGCTGATCGGCTCGCCGGCGCTCCGCTCGCGTGCGTTCGTCACCCGGCGCTACGACCAGCTCGTCCAGTCCCGCACGGTCAGGCGGCCGGGTCTCGACGCGGCGGTGCTCCGGCTCAGGCCCTCGTGGCGGGGTCTCGCGGTGAGCCTCGACGGCCAGGGGCGGATCGGGCGCCTCGACCCCGCGCTCGCGGGACAGCTCGCCGTGCTCGAGGCGGCGAGGAACGTCGCCTGCACCGGCGCCGAGCCACTCGGCGTGACCGACTGCCTGAACTTCGGGAACCCCGAGAAGCCGGAGATCGGCTGGGAGCTCGGCGAGGCGATCGAGGGGATCGCGCAGGCGTGCGAAGCGCTCGGGATTCCCGTCGTCTCGGGCAACGTCTCGCTCTACAACGACACGGACGGCCGCTCGATCCCCCCGACGCCGGTCGTCGGCTGCGTCGGCCTCCTCGACGACGTCCGCCGCGCGCCGCGCGGGTGGCGCGAGGGCGACGCGATCGTGCTCGCGCGGTCCCGCTCGCGGCTCACGCTCGCGGGCTCCGAGGCCCAGGCGCGCTGGGGCACGCTCGGCGGGACGCCCTCGCTCGACCTCGCCTCCGAGGTGGCCCTCGTCCGCTGGGCGGCGGACATCGCCCCGCGCGCAACCCTCGTCCACGACGCGGCCGAGGGCGGCCTCGCGGTCGCGCTCGCCGAGGCGGCGCTGTGGAGCGACCTCGGCGCGACGCTCTCGCTCGACGACGACCCGCCGGGGCTCTTCGGAGAGATCGGCGGGCAGGTCGTCGCCGCGCTCCCGCCCGACCAGGTCGAGCCGGATCCGACCGGCGCCGACCTCGAGGTGCGACTGATCGGCACGGTGGGGGGCGACACGCTCTTCGGGATCCCGCTCGCGCTGCTCCGCGCCGCGTACGAGGGAGACGCCTGATGTGCGGCGTGTTCGGCGTCCACTCGGCCGAGCGGGAGGTCGCGCGGCTCACGTACTTCGGCCTGTTCGCGCTCCAGCACCGTGGGCAGGAGTCGGCCGGGATCGCGGTCTCCGAGGGCGGACGCGTCACCGCGGTCCGCGACATGGGCCTCGTGCCGCAGGTCTTCGACGAGGAGAAGCTCGCGGCGCTTCCCGGGAAGATCGCGATCGGGCACACGCGCTATTCGACGACGGGAGGCGCCCGGTGGTCGAACGCGCAGCCGCTCGTGGTGCACGGGGCAGCGCGTACGGTCGCGCTCGGCCACAACGGGAACCTCGTCGACCTCGGCGCTCTCCGCGAGGAGCTGCTCGCCGACGGGGTGACGCTCGCCTCGAGCTCCGACACGGAGGTGATCGCCGCCCTGCTCGCGCGCGAGGAAGCCCCCATCCCCGACGCAGTCGCCCGGACGATGGGCCGGCTCGCGGGCGCGTACTCCGTCGTGGCGATCGCGGACGGCGCCCTCGTCGCGTTCCGCGACCCCCTCGGGATCCGGCCGCTCACGCTCGGGCGGATCGGCGAGGACTGGGTCGTCGCCTCCGAGACGTGCGCGCTCGACCTCGTCGGCTCCGAGCACGTCCGCGACGTCGAGCCCGGCGAGGTGGTCTGGGTCGACGACGACGGCTGCCACTCGGCGCAGGCGGTGCCCCGCGGCGGGCACGCCTCGTGCATCTTCGAGCACGTCT
>DASSVY010000258.1:0-4286 GCA_035705535.1 Gaiella sp.
GCTTCGCGGGCTTCCAGCCCCACATCTCCCCTTGGCGCGCTGCCCCGTCGAAATGCCTCGAGCCGAGCGCGCCCCGCGCGCGGATCTCCTCGAGGACGTGCTCGCGCAGGTGCGGGTGGGTGCGATCCACCTCGCCGTACCACCGCCGGCCGCCGACCTGCATCGCGGGGCGGAACAGCGGCCAGTCCCGCGCGGGCAGCAGACACGCTTCGTGCGCCCAGTACTCGAACAGGCGGCCCGTCCTGAGCAGGGCAGACACGGCTTCCCGCGGATACGCGCCGATCCGCGCGCCCAGCGCGATGCGGTGACTGCGCTCGACCGTGGAGATCGAGTCGAGCTGGACGCAGGAGAGGCGGCCGACCGTCGCCTCGACCTCCTGCTCGGTCCCTCGGCGCGAGCGCGATGCGTAGCCCTGCGCCTCGATTGCCAGACGCCGGACGGTGGTGAGCGAGAGAGGGGGCCCCTTGATCGAGGGTTTCTATCCCACGCCGACCGACGCGGGTGTCAGTCTTCCCCGCGTGCGCCGGTTGGTGATCATCGTCGCGGTCGCGCTCGGCCTGGCGTACCTCATCGGCGTCCCGGCGTTCCTCGAGCGGGACGACGACCCGCTTCCGCCGAGCGCCGACGCGATCGTCGTGCTCGCCGGCTCTCCCAACCGCCTCCCCGCAGCGGAGGCGCTCTTCAACGGCGGCCTCGCGCCGACGCTCGTCGTCTCGGCCGACCAGAGCGGCCACGACCAGCAGCGGGCGGCGCTGTGCCGCAAGCCCCCGAAGGGCGTCGTCTGCATCCACGCCGGCCCGGCCTCCACCGAGGGCGAAGCGCAGGCGGTGAGCGAGCTCGTCGACCAGCGGAACTGGGACTCGCTGATCCTCGTCACCTCGCGGTACAACCTCTTCCGGGCCAGCACGATCTTCGAGCGCTGCGTCAACGCGAAGATCACCGAGCACGGCGTCGACGAGCCGTGGTGGCGGAACGCGATCGCCGTGCCGCTCGAGTGGATCAAGCTCGGCGTCTCGGAGACCGTGCGTCGCGGCTGCTGAGCGCGCGAGGACCGTCGTGAGGGCTAGTACGGTCTCGTCGTGGACGAGGCCACGCTCCGTGAGAAGGAGGACCAGGAGCTCATCGAGCTGCTCAACGAGGCTCGCGTCGCGCTGTCCGGCGCGAGCGTCCTCTTCGGCTTCCTTCTGATCGTCCCCTTCAGCGCCCGCTGGGCGCGCACGACGGACACCCAGCGCGACGCCTACGTCGTCGCGTTCCTCGCGACGTTGCTCGCCGTCCTCGCGCTGATGCTGCCGACCGCGTACCACCGCCTTCGCTGGCGCGAGCGGAGCAAGGAGCGGATGCTCCATTTCTCCCACGTCGGCGCGATCGGCGGCATGGTGTGCCTCGCGATCGCGATGACGGCGACGACGTTCCTCGTGATCGACACCGTCGTGTCGACGGGCTGGGCGATTGTCGTTGCCATCGCCGCGGGTGCTGCGTTCGCGCTCGTGTGGTTCGCGCTGCCGCTCTCGACGCCCTACCACCGCTGGGACGCCGACGACGAGACCCCCACCGTCTAGACCGTCGGGACGTCGCCGGCGAGGATCGCGGCGAGGCGGTCCGCGTCGATGTTCCCGCCGGAGACGATGCACACGACCCGCCCCTCGCCCGCGTGACCGGCCAGCGCGGCCGCGAGCGAGAGCGCGCCCGCGCCCTCGGCCACCACATGCCCACGTGTCGCGAGGATGCGGACGGCCTCGGCGACGTCGGCGAGCGGGAGCGCGACCGCGTCGTCGACCAGCGTGCGCGCCCGCTCCCACATGGCCGGCAACAGCGCCTTCGACCCGGCGCCGTCGACGAACGACGCGGTGTACTCCACCTGGGTCGCCTCGCCGGCGGCGAGCGACGCCGTCAGCGGAGCGCCGGTCGCGGGCTCGCAGGCGACCACCCGTGTCGCGGGCGAGACGGCCGCGAGCGCGCTCGCGATCCCGCAGGTGAGCCCGCCGCCGCCCCAGGGGACGAGCACGGTGTCGATCCCGCCGAGCCGCTCGGCGAGCTCGATGCCGATCACGCCGTTGCCGGCCATCACGCGCTCGTCGAGCACGGGGTGGACAAACAACCCGTCGAGCCCCGGGTAGGAGCCGCGCTCCATCGTCTCCCACCAGGTGTCGAACGAGACCGCGATCACCTCACCGCCGAGCCGGGCGATCGCGTCGAGCTTGGCGCGCGGTGCGTGGTCGGGGGCGACGACGGTCGCCGGGACGCCGAGCTCGCGCGCGACCCAGCAGACGCCCTGGGCCATGTTCCCCGCGCTGGTCGTCCAGACGCCCCCGCGCCACTCGTCCTGCTCGGCCTGTCGGATCGCGCTCGTTGCGCCCCGCAGCTTGAACGACCCGATCGGCTGCAGGCACTCGAGCTTGAGCCAGAGCTCGCAGGGCGCGTCGACGTCGAGCCGCACAAGCGGGCTCTCGCGGACGACGTCGGTCGTGATCGCCCGCGCGCGCTCGATCGCCTCGAGCGTGATCGGCGCCGTCCCCGCCCGGCTCAGAACTCGACCTCCGCGCCGACACCGCGCTCGCGCGCCCGCTCGACGCAGAGCGCGGCCGCGGCGAGATCCTCGACGGCGAGCCCGAGCGACTTGAAGATCGTGACCTCGTCCTCGTCCCGTCGTCCGGTACCCGAGCCGATCAGCAGCTCGCCCAGCTCGGCGCGGATGTGCTCGGGCCCGATGCCGGCCTCCTCGACGGCCCCCAGGTAGTCGCCGGACTCGTTGACCGTCGACTCGCGGCGGTCGACGAAGAGCGCCGCCGCGGCGATCAGGTCGGCATCGAGCTCGCGGGCGGCCGGGATCGACGAGCCGACCGCGTTCACATGCGTGCCGGGTGCGATCCAGGCGCGCCGCACGATCGGCTCGCGGGACGAGGTGCAGGTGCAGACGACCTCCGCGCCGTCGAGCGCCTCCTCGACCCTCTCGCATACGACGGCATGCGACTCGAGCGCGAGCGCCTCCGCGTGGGCCGGGGTCCGGCTCCAGATCCGGAGCTCGGCGTCCTCGACGACCGAGCGCATCGCGATCGCATGAGAGCGAGCCTGGACGCCCGCGCCGAGGATCGCGACGCGACGGGCGTCGGGCGGCGCGAGGAGCTTCGTCGCAACGGCCGAGACCGCGGCGGTGCGGATCTCGGTGATCGCGGAGGCGTTGGCGACGGTCTCGAGGACGCCGGTCTCGCCGTCGTGGAGAAGCACCGCGCCCTGGTGCGGATCGAGGCCGCGCGCGCTGTTGCCCGGGGCGATCACGACCTCCTTCAGCGAGAAGAGCGGAGCCGCGCCGCCGCGGTGTGCGGGCATCAGGCCGAGCAGCTGCTCCGCGGGCGGCCGGACGACGAAGCGAAGCGGCATCGTCAGCTCGTCACGCGCGAGGGCGGCGAGGACGTCCTCCATCGCCGCGATGCACGACTCCATGTCGAGCAGCGAGCGGACGTCTGCCTCCGAGAGGACGAGCAGGCTCATGCGAACAGGCCTCCGATCCGCGCATGCTCGTCGCCGTCGAGCCGGATGTCGAGCGCGTCCCGGACGGGCGCGAGTTGTGCGACGTCGTTCGGTCCGACGACGATCGCGGTCAGCTCGGGGACGTGAAGGAGCCAGGCGAGCGCGAGCGCCGCCATCGAGACGCCCCGCGCCTGCGCTTCGCGCTCGAGCGCCTCGAGCGCGTCGAACGTCGCGTCGGTGCGGTATCCCTCCCCGCCTTCCGGTCGGAGCGTCATCCTCGACCCCGAGGGCGGCTCCTCGCCGCGCCGGTACTTGCCGGTCAGCCAGCCGCCGGCCAGGGGGCCGAACGGGGCGTACCCCAGGTCGTGCTCGTGGCACAGCGGGAACATCGTCTGGCGGTCCCCCTGCTCGAGGAGCGAAAAGGCGTTCTGCACCCATTCGTAGCGGGTCAGCCCTTCGAGAGCCGAGAGCTCGAGCGCCTCGGCGACCTGCTCTGCCGTGAAGTTGGACGCACCGACCGCGCCGACGACCCCCTCGCGGACGAGCTCGTCGAACGCACCGAGGGTCTCCTCCTGCGAGACGTCCGGGTCCCAGTCGTGCGCCATGTAGAGCGGGAGCCGCTCGACACCCAGGCGCTCGAGGCTCGTGCCGACCTGCCGGCGGATCCGGCTCCTCGAGAGACCGCGCTCGGCGCCCTCCTCCATCGGGTTGAACGTCTTCGTGACGATCACCACGCGCCCCCGCACGTCGTTGCCCCTCGTGCGGAGCCAGTCGCCGATGAACGACTCGCTCCGGCCCCCGCCGTACGCGTCGGC
>DASSVY010000259.1:0-26167 GCA_035705535.1 Gaiella sp.
ACTTTCGGACGGACGACAAGGACGACCTGCTGCGACAGGTCTACGAGATGACCGACAAGCGGTTCCAGCTCGCAAACCACCTGCTGGCGACGAAGCCGTGGCAGCTCTTCGCCTTCGTCGAGATGGGAACGGACCGGATCCACCACGGCTTCTGGAAGCACATGGACCCCGAGCACCGCGCTCACGTGCCGGGAGGCCCCTACGAGCACGTGATCCGCGACTACTACGAGCACGTCGACGGGCTGGTCGGCGGGCTGCTCGAGCATGCGGACGACAAGACGCTCGTGCTCGTCGTCTCCGACCACGGCGCGAAGCGGCTCGACGGCGGGATCCGCGTGAACGAGTGGCTCCGCCGCGAGGGCCTCCTCTCGCTCCGCGCCGAGCCGAGCGGCGTCACGTCGCCGCGCGAGGCCGGGATCGACTGGTCGGGGACGACCGCCTGGGGCGAGGGCGGCTACTACGCGCGCGTCTTCCTCAACGTCGCGGGCCGGGAGCCCGAGGGCATCGTCTCGCCGGCCGACTACGAGGCTGTGCGCGACGAGCTCGCCGAGCGACTGGCCGCGATCCCGGACGACCAGGGGCGGCCGCTTCAGACGCACGTCTACAAGCCCGAAGAGGTCTATCCCGAGGTCAGGGGAGTCGCCCCCGACCTGATCGTCATCTTCGGCGACCTCCTCTGGCGCTCGGTCGGGACGATCGGCGGCGACGACGGCGTCCACACGCTCGAGAACGACACCGGCCCGGACGACGCGAACCACGCCCAGGACGGCCTCCTGATCGCCGCCGGCCCCGGCGTCGCAGCACGCGGGACGCTCGACGCCCACCTCCTCGACGTGGCGCCGACCGTGCTCGAGCTGCTCGGGCTGCCGGTGCCCGACGAGATGCGCGGCCACAGCCTCGTGTCGCGGCTCCGGGAGGCGGCGTGAACCTAGTCGTCTATGTCTCCGACGCGCTCCGGTCGGACCACGTCGGCTGCTACGGGGCGCGCCGGATGCACACGCCGACGATCGACGAGCTCGCCTCCGGCGGAGTCCGCTTCGACCAGGCGATCGCCGCCGCCCCGTGGACGTGCCCTTCGACGACGTCGATGATCACGGGGCTCTACCCCCATCACCACGGCTACCTCCACTGGGACGCGACGCTCGACCCCGCGATCCCGACGCTGTTCACCGTCGCCGCGGCGCACGGGTACGCCACGGGCAGCTTCGTCTTCGACGAGAACTACCTCTTCAAGGGCTTCGCCGACGCGAACGTCGCCGGCACGAGCGAGACCCTCGACGGTGTCGTCGAGTGGCTGCGAGCGCATCGCGCGGAGCCGTTCGTGCTCTGGTTCCACAGCTGGGCGACGCACATGCCGTACGACATCGTCCACGCCGAGCGAAAGGAATGGCTCGCCGCGAAGGACGCGATCATCGAGGGGATCCAGTCCGGCGACGCGGCGGCGCTCGAGGCGCTGCGCGACGGCTACGCCCGCTCGGTCGAGCGCTCGTCCGAGACGTTCCTCGCCGGCTTCCTCGAGGCGCTCGACTCCCTCGGGCTCCGCGAAGAGACCGTGCTCGCGTTCACGTCCGACCACGGCGAGTCGTGGGGCGAGCGGTTCGGAGACAAGAAGTCGGTGAAGGGCACCTACCACATGCACGGGGCAACCGCCTACGACGAGATCGTCGACGTGCCGCTGATCGTCTCCTCCCCGGGACGCGTCGAGCCCGGCGTCGTCGGCTCGCAGGTCAGCCTCGTCGACCTCACGCCCACGCTGCTCGACCTGGCCGGTGCGCCGCTCGACGGCGTCGACGGCGTCTCGCTCGTGCCCGCGCTGCGCGGCGAGCCGACGGAGGCGCGCGACGCCTGGATCGTGGCCACGGACGGCGGCCGCGTCTCGCAGCTCGCGGTGCGGCGTCCACCGTGGAAGCTGACCGTCCACGTGGAGTCCGGCGAGGAGGAGGCCTACCGGCTCGACCGCGACCCGCGAGAGCGCGAGAGCGTCCCCGGCGAGGTGCCGGGAGAGCTCCGCGAGCGGGTCTACGAGGAGCTCGAGGGGCTCGAGCAACCCGAGCTGACGGCGGACGAAGAGGCCGCCGTCACGTCGCGTCTGACCGATCTCGGCTATCTGTAGCCTCCGGCGGTGATGGGCAGGCAGGAGCAGGCGGGGACGGCGCCGTCGCGCGCCGGCACGGACGAGCGCGCTCTCTACGAGCGGATGGCGCTGATCCGCCGTTTCGAGGAGACGCTGCTCGAGCTCTTCGCCGCCGGCGAGCTGCACGGCACGACCCACACGTGCATCGGCCAGGAGGCCGACGCCGTCGGCGTGATCTCGTGCCTCGAGCCCGAGCGCGACGTCGTGGTCTCGAACCACCGCTGCCACGGCCACTATCTCGCCTTCACCGACGACGTCGACGGCCTGCTCCGCGAGGTGATGGGTCGCGTCGGCGGCGTCTGCGGCGGGAAGGGCGGGAGCCAGCACCTCTTCGCCGGCAACTTCTACTCGAACGGCGTCCTCGGCAGCACGGTGCCGGTGGCCGCCGGGATGGCGCTCGCCGAGCGCGAGAAGGGCAGCGGCGCGGTCGCGACGGTCTTCGTCGGCGACGGGACGCTGGGTCAGGGAGTCGTCTACGAGAGCCTCAACATCGCCTCGCTCTGGAGGCTGCCGCTACTCGTCGTCGTCGAGCACAACGGCTACGCGCAGTCGACCCCGTCGACGCTCCAGCTCGCGGGGGACGTCGAATCCCGCGCCCGCGCCTTCGGCGTCGCGACGTCGCGCCACGACACGACCGACGTGCTCGAGGTGCAGGCGGCGGCGCGCGAGGCCGTCGAGCACGTCCGCTCGACCGGCACGCCGTACTTCCTCGTGCTCGACACCTACCGCTTCAGCCCGCACTCGAAGGGCGACGACTTCCGCGATCCCGAGGAGATCGCCGCTCGACGCCTGCGCGACCCGCTGACCGTCGCCGCGGGCCTCCTCGGCGACGACGAGCGGGACGAGATCACCGAGGCCGTCGAGCGTCGGGTCGCCGACGCCGTCCAGGAGGCGCTCGGGGCGCCGTTCGCCGCAACCGAGGCCGCGGCGAGATGATGCGCTGCGGGCAGGCGCTGAATGCCGCGCTGCACGAGATCTTCGAGCGCGACGAGCGCGTCTACCTCCTCGGCGAGGACCTGCTCGACCCCTACGGCGGCGCGTTCAAGATCAGCCAGGGGCTCTCGACGAAATGGCCCGAGCGGGTGCTTCCGACGCCCGTCAGCGAGGCCTCCATCTTCGGCATCACCGCCGGCCTGGCGCTGCGCGGGTACCGCCCGATCCTCGAGATCATGTTCGGCGACTTCGTCACGCTCGGCCTCGACCAGGTCGTGAACGGGATCGCGAAGTTCCGCGCGATGTTCGACGACCGCGTCACCGTCCCGCTCGTCGTCCGCACGCCGATGGGCGCGCGCCGCGGGTACGGGCCGACGCACAGCCAGTCGCTCGAGAAGCTCCTCATCGGCGTCCCGGGGATCACGGTCGTGACACCGAGCGAGTGCCACGACCTCGGGGCGATGCTGACCGAGGCCGTCGCCGACGACGAGCCGGTCTTCTTCGTGGAGAACAAGGTCATGTACGGCCGGCCGAACCGCAGGCCCGAGGGAGGGCGCATCGGAGAGCTCGCGTGCCACGAGGGCGAGGGCCGCTACCCCGCGCTGACCTTCTCGGGAAACGGCTTCGGCCCCTCGGACGCGACGATCGTCACGTACGGCGGGATGCTCCCGGTCGCGCTCGACGCGGCGACCGAGCTGATCCTCGAGCACGAGGTCTTCACCGAGGTCGTCGCGCTCGGACGCATCCTCCCGCTCGACCTCGAGCCGGTGCTCGACTCGCTGGGCCGGACCGGCTCGCTCGTCAGCCTCGAGGAAGGCACGCTGACCGGGGGCGTCGGCGCCGAGCTCGCGGCGCGGGTCCAGGCCGAGGCGTGGAGCGCCCTTGACGGGCCCGTGCTGCGCGTCGCCACGCGCGACGGCATCGTGCCCTCGGCCCGCAGCCTCGAGGACGAAGCGCTGCCGGGCGTCGAGGACGTCGTGGCGGCCGTGACCGCGGTCGGGACGCGAGTGGGAGGCTGACGGCCCCTGCTCGAGGTGGTGCTCACCCGGGAGGACGCGAACAGCGAGTCGGCGCTGCTCGCCGAGTGGCTCGTCGACGATCGCACCGAGGTGCGCAAGGGGCAGCCGATCTGCGTCGTCGAGACGTCGAAGGCCTCGATCGAGATCGAAGCGTCGGGCGACGGCACGCTCGTCCAGCTCGTCGTCGCCGAGACCGAGGTCGAGCTCGGCTCGTCGATCGGCCTCATTGCGCAGTCCGACGCGGACCTCGAGGCGGCGAAGGCGCGCTTGGAGCACGCCGCTCCGGCGCCCGCCACCGACGCGGGCCCACGCAACGTGACGCGGAAGGCCGCCGAGCGCGCGGCCGAGCTCGGCGTCGACGTGAGCCTGATCGACAAGCCCGGCTTCGTCACGGCCGAGGACGTCGAGGCCTTCGCGGCTGCCGCGGTGCGCTCGGAAGCAGGCGGCCCGGCCGAGACGGATGTCCTGCTCGACGGGCTCTCGATGGAGAACGTGACCCTGCCCGCGATCTTCTTTGCCGCCAAGGACGCCGGCGTCGGGGCGCTCGACGAGGCATTCCTCGCCCAGCTCCGTGCCGATCCCGCCGCGTTCGGCGCGCTCTCGTCGGAGGAGCGGTGCGAGGCCTATCGGAGCCACGGGGCCGTGATCGGTGAGGGCGTCGTGCTCGGCGCGGGGACGGCGATCGTCGCGCCGCGCGTCGTGCTCGCGGACGGCGTCGAGATCGGCGCCCACAGCATCGTCCGCTGCGAGGAGGTGTTCGCCGCCGGCGAGATCGCCTGGACCGGCGAGTCGCTGAAGCTGACCTGCCGCCGGGCATTCATCGGCGCCGGCACGTGGATCGCGGCGAACGTGCAGGTCGGGGGCGGCGGCCACCGCGACCCGTGGGCGACGTTCGTGATCGGCGAGCTCGGCTTCATGGGGGGAGAGGCCTTCGTCAACGTCTGCCGGCCCGTCGTGATCGGCCGCGAGGCGTTCCTGACGATGCGCTCGGTCCTCCTCACGCACAACATCGGCCACTCCGTGCTCGAGGGGTTCGAGAACCGCTTTGCCGGGGTCGTGCTCGAGGACCGCGCGCAGATCGGCGTCGGCGCGGTCGTCTACGCGGGCTGCCGTATCGGTCGCGAGTCGATCGTCGTCTCGAACTCGTACGTCGTGAGCGACGTGCACGAGGGAACGCTCGCGGGCGGCGTGCCCGCGCGGACGATCGGCAAGGCCAGCCGCGCCCCGTCGAGCGCGCGTCAGGTCGAGCTTGCGAAACGGATCGTCGACGAGCTGGAGGTAATGCTTCGCCTCTCCGGCATCGAGACGGCCCCGCTCGCGAACGGGGTGCGCGGGTTCGAGCTGACCGGCGCGGAAGGACCGGGGCGCGTCGCTTTCGTCGAGACGCTCGGCAAGGGTGCGACCGTGCCCAACGGTGCGGGAGAGACCGTCGTCTTGACGCTCGACGCCGCGGGCGACGCCCCGCCCGGGTGCGCCGTCCTCGACCTGCTCGGCCGGCGGGTCGAGGGCGAGGGCGGCGTGCTGCTCGACTCCGTCCGCGAGTTCTGCCGCAAGCGCGGGATCCGGTTCGACCCCGGCCCATGGCGCTACGGCCGCGGCCTCGTCTGAGGCCGGTTTCGGCACCGCCCAGAGGGGTAACCGAGGTCGTTGGATGCCGGTCGGCTACCTGATCACGGTCGCGCTGGTGGCCCTCGCCATGCTCCTCGCGCTCGTGCCGCGTGACCGGCCGGCGCCGCTCCGCACTGCGAGCTGGACGCTCGGCTCCATCGTCAACGAGTCGCCGTTCGTCGCCTTCTACTGGATCCTCGCCGCCACGCTCCTCGCGCTCGCGCAGGGGGACCTCGACACCCCGCTCGGGTGGGTCGCGCTCGGGATCGCGGGCGTCACCTTCCTGGGGACCCCGGTCCTCGTGCGGCGGGGCCTCGCGGCCCGCCCTGCCGTCGAGACAGCGCTCGCGGACGGTCTCGGCCCCGCCTGGCGGGACGCGATCGATCCCGCGCTGTCGGCGCAGTTTCGGCATGGCCTTCCGTGGGTGCGCATTCTGCTCGCCCCACTCCCGTTCCTGCACCGCGGCGTCGCGCGACGCCGGAACCTCTCGTACGGCGACGCCGGCCGGCGCAACCGGCTCGACGTCTACTGCGATCCCGCGCGTCCCACCGGCGCGCCCGTGCTGATCCATCTGCACGGCGGCGGCTTCCACATCGGCCGCAAGAGCCTCTACTCGCGGGCGATGCTGGTCGAGCTCGCCCGACACGGCTGGGTCTGCATCAGCGCCAGCTACCGGCTCAGGCCGAAGGCGGTCTTCCCCGACTACCTCGTCGATGCGAAGAAGGTGATCGCCTGGGCGCGGTACCAGGCGGCGGAGTACGGCGCCGATCCCGCGACCGTGTTCGTCTCGGGGAGCTCCGCAGGAGCCCACCTCGCGGTGACAGCCGCCTTGACGCCGAACGAGAGCTCCTTCCAGCCCGGGTTCGAGGAGGACGACACGAGCGTTGCGGGCGCGATCGGCCTATTCGGCTACTACGGCCCGATCGACCGGACGCGGCAGCCCCTCCCCTCGTCACCGTTCGACTATGTCCGGGCCGACGCACCGCCGATCCTCGTCGCCCACGGCGAGTCCGACATGCTCGTCCCGGCCGAGCACGCCCGGGCGCTCGCCGAGCGGCTGCGCGACGTCTCGACGAGCCGTGTCGTCTACGTGGAGCTCCCGGGCGGGCCGCACAACTTCGACCTGTTCCACTCGATCCGCTTCGAGATCCTCATCGACGGGATCGAGGCGTTCACGGCCTGGGTGCGATCACGGCACGCGACGAGCGGGCGAGAGCCGCCTGGTCGTCAGGCGGGGACGTAGCGCGAGCCCAGCGTCTCTGCAAGCGTCCGGTGCGCCGGGCTCGTGCCGACGAGGGTCGAGGCCGCCGGATCGACCCCGTGCGCTCTCGCGAACGCGAGGACGAGCCCGGGCAGCGGCGGACGGCACCAGCAGATCGGCGGCCCGCCGCCGTGCGGACAGACGCCCGTCTCGACCAGCCCGCCGACGGCTGCCGCCAGCCGGGCGCCGTCGGCGGCGAGGTCGTGCTCGCGACCGTCGGGGCTCCAGTCGAAGAGGAGTGTCGGCGCGGCGGGCGCGACGGCGCGCTCCCAGTGATCCCCTCGCAGCGCGCTGCGGGCGACGAACAGGCCCGGCGTGCCTCCGGCACGGCGCGCGCGCTCGAACGGCACGCGCAGGACAGCCGCGAAGCCCTCGTCACGGGAGGGCGGCTCGAGCTCCCGCAGCGCGCGCATCTGCGAGGTCGGCGCGAGCACCCCTGCCTCGGTTTTCGAGAGCCGCCGCAGCTCCGCCGGAGCCGGCAGAGCGCCGAAGCGATCGAGCAGGCGCTCGACGAGGTTGACCTGCGCCTGGGCGAGAGGGATGTCGAGCCAGACGCACGATGCCGAGGCTCCGTGCCGTACGGCGACGTCGACCACGTGGCTGCGTGAGGCGCGGGTGAGGTACGTGTTGTCCAGGACGATCGCGCGCGTCCCCGCCGCGAGGCTCCTGTCGAGCGCCTCGGCGAGACGCCGGAGCGAGCCCCCGCGTTCGTCCCGGTTGAGACGGGCGAAGCCGCGTTCCACGTAGTCCGCGGCCACGCGCGTCTTCCCCGCGCCCGGGATGCCCATCACGAGCACCACCTCGGCCTGGTCGGTGGCCCGAGGCGGTGGCGGCCGGCGCGGCGGGGCCACGTCGAGCGCGGCGCCGAGCGCCGCGCGATCCTCGCCACGCAGGACGAGCCCCGCCGCCCGGGCCGCGGAGCGCGCTGCCTCCGGTGTCCTCGCGCCCGGGATCGCGACGACGCCAGGCGAGAGGTCGAGGAGCCACGCGAGCGCGACCTCGGCAGGTGTGGCGCCGAGCGCGCCCGCGACGCCGGCGAGGCCGGGCTGCCGCTCGAGCGACCGCTTCCGACGCGGGCCGCCGAGCGGGGAGTGCGCGATCAGGGCCACGCCCGCCTCGGCGCACCGCTCCACCAGACCTCCGCGGTGGACGGAGTCGTCGAGCACGCTCAGGCCGACCTGCACCGCGGCGACGGGCACCTGCGCGAGCGCCTCGTCGAACTGGGGTCGGTTGACGTTCGCGACGCCGACGTGACGCGCCAGCCCGTCGTCGACGAGCCGCGCGAGCGCCCGCAGCGTCGTGCGCCAGGGGGTGCGCGGATCGGGCGCATGGACGAGGTAGAGGTCGATCGGCAGCCCGTCGAGCGCCTCGAGGCTCGCCTCGCAGTCGGCGCGGATCGTCTTCGCGCGGCCGTCGGGCACCCATGCGCCTTCCCGCCGCGCCATGCCACCCTTGGTCACGATGCGAGCGCGCGGGGCGCCGCCGCACGACCTGAGGGCGCGCGCGAGCAGCCGTTCGTTGTGCCCGAGCTCGGCCGCGCCCAACCCGTACGCGTGCGCGGTGTCGAAAAGCGTGATGCCCGCGTAGACCGCCGCGGCGATCGTCTCCAGCCCGCGCTGCTCGTCGCGGCGCTCGTCCGTCGAGAGGCGCATGCAGCCAAGCCCGATCCGGAGCACGGAACCCGGCCACGCCGGCGTGGTTCCGGCGGAGGTCACGCCGCGTCGCGGAGGCGCTCGAGCCCGTCGAGGATCAGGTCGAGACCCAACGCGAACCCTCCCTGTTCCTCGGGCGGCTCGAGGTGCTGCTTCACGTGCTGGACGAAGTCCGGGAACTCGCCCTCCGGCAGCCGCGCGAGGAACCGGCTCGCGAGGCCTTCGAGCTCCTCGCCGCTGTGCGGGAAGTTCAGCTCCTGCACGGTGAAGCCGAGGATGTGGCTCTCGACGATGTGGTACGCGTGATACGTCAGCGCCGGTGAGAGGCCCCCCTCGCGCAGCGTCCGCAGGAGCCAGTCCCCTCGACGGAGCCGGGCCGAGCCGCCGCCCCGGCGGGACATCCAGAGGCCGACCGCCCACGGGTGGCGCACGAACATGTCCCGGGTCGAGATCGCGCTCTGGCGGATCGCCACCTTCCATTCCGTGCCCTCCGGCGGGAGCTCGGCCTCCTCGGCGATCACCTCGACGATGCCGTCGAGGATCTCGTCCTTGTTCGCGACGTGGTTGTAGAGCGACATCGCCTCTACGCCGAGCTCGCGCGCGAGGCGGCGCATGCTGAGCGCGTCGATCCCCGCGTCGTCCGCGAGCGCGACCGCGGCGTCGAGCACCCGCTTCCGGCTCAGCGGACGCTTGCGCGCGCGCTTGGCACCGGTCGCTCTAGGCATCGACGATCACCGCGACGTACATCGTAAGTCCCCTCCTTGACAGACACGCCGCGCCTAAGTTACTTACGACGTAAGCTTACGGTGTAATTTCACAAGCTTCGGAGGTCTCCCGTGCTGATGAGCGACGCACCTGCCACGATCCGTCGGACGACCATGAAGGCGATCGTCCACGAGCGCTACGGCCGGCCCGACGTCCTCGCGCTTCGCGAGGTGCCGGTGCCGGCACCCGTGGACGATCAGGTCCTCGTCCGCGTCCGCGCGTCCTCCGTGAACCCCGTCGAGTGGTACGGCGTGACCGGGCCCGTCTTCGCGGTGCGGACCGCGTCGTCGACTACACCCGGGAGGACCTCACGCGACTGCCCGACCGGTACGACGTGATTCTCGACATCGCCGGCAGCCGCTCGTTCCTCGAGCTCCGGCGCGTCCTGACGCCCGACGCCACGGTCGTCCTCGTCGGCGGCCGGATGACGTACCGCGGGCTGGGCCCCATCCCCCACCTCCTCGGGTCGCGCCTCAAGGCGATCGGCAGGAGCCAGGAGGCGGTCTCCTTCCTCGCGAAGGTCACGCCCGGCGACCTCGCCGTCCTGCGCGAGCTGTTCGGGGCCGGGACGATCGAGCCCGTCATCGACCGCGAGTACCCGCTCGAGGACGCGGCCGAGGCACTCGCCTACCTCGGTGAGGGTCACGCGAAGGGCAAGGTCGTCGTCACGATCTGAGGAGGGAGGCGGATACGATGCGCGCCTGCAGGTGGCCGCTCTCACACGAGGCACTCGGCTCTTCCGGGCGAGCCTCGTCTTCCACCTGAAGGGCCTCGCGCAGTCGAGCTTCTTCCTCGTGATCGGGGTGATCACGCCGGTCGTCCTCGCAACGATCGCGTTCTACCTCTTCCAGTCCGGAGGCCAGAGCGAGTCGCTCCTCTACGCAGCGCTCGGCGCCGGCCTGATGGGCATCTGGTCGACGACGCTCTTCGGCTCGGGCGGCGCGATCCAGTGGCAGCGCTGGCAAGGGACGCTCGAGCTGCTGATCGCCGCGCCCGTGCCGTTCATCGTCGTGCTCGTGCCGCTCACGCTCGCGACCGCCGCCTACGGGCTGGTCTCGCTCGTCTCGACGCTCCTCTGGGGCCGAATCCTCTTCGGCATCCGGCTCGAGCTCGTCCATCCCGTCCTGTTCGTCATCGCGGTGCCGTCCGCCGTGATCGGGCTCGGGCTGCTCGGGCTGCTGCTCGCCTCGACGTTCGTGCTCTATCGAAACGCGAACGCGCTCTCGAACCTCCTGGGCGAGCCCGTCTGGCTGATCACCGGGATGCTCGTGCCGATCTCGCTGCTCCCGGGCTGG
Source organism: Gaiella sp. (assembly GCA_035705535.1). Lineage (GTDB taxonomy): Bacteria > Actinomycetota > Thermoleophilia > Gaiellales > Gaiellaceae > Gaiella. Next base: position 10,668 of record DASSVY010000259.1, read on the forward strand.
GTCACCCCGCTCTCGTGGGTGCTGGCGCCGACCTGGGGCATCCGCGCGATCCGCGAGTCGGCGCTCGGCGGCGACCCGCTGCCCGCGATCCTGATGTGCCTCGGGCTCGGCGTCGCCTACATGCTGATCGCCGCCGTCTGCCTCCGTCACTTCGAGCGGCTCGCCAGGACCCGAGCGACGCTCGCTCTCACATGACCGGTCTGCGCATCTTCTTCATCGGCGGGGGGATCTCGTACCGGGCGCTGTTCAACTGGATCAGCCCGTGGCACTACATCCCGACGATGCTCGGCGGCACCCTCTTCGTGCTCCTCTTCTTCACCTATCTCGGGCGGTACACGGACGTCGAGGACGAGTCGTTCTTCGTCGTCGGCAACGCCGTCTACATCTCGTCGATCTCGTGCGTCTACGGGTCGATCATGGCGATCGCCAACGAGCGGTTCTACGGGACGCTGTCGCCGCTCCTGGCCACGCCGGCCAACCGGCTCGCGCTGTTCGCGGGCCGTGCGCTGCCGTACATCGCGAACGGGATCCTCGTCTCCGCCTACGGCTTCGCGATGAGCTCGCTGCTGCTCGACTTCGACCCGCCCGCGTCGTCGCTCGGGCCGCTCGCGATCGTGGTGACCGCCGGCGCGGTCTCGTGCACCGCGTTCGGGATGTTCCTCGGCTCGATCGGACTGCGGGCACGCGACGTCTTCTTCATCGGGAACCTCGCCTACTACGTCCTGCTCCTCTTCACGGGCGCCAACGTTCCGATCGAGGTGCTCCCCGGCTGGATGGAGGAAGTCTCGAGCTTCCTGCCCCTGACCCACGCGATCGCGGCCGCGCGCGAGGTCGTCGCCGGCGCGCCGTTCAGCTCCGTCGCGGGGCTGACGGGGGAGGAGCTCCTCGTCGGTGCGTGCTACGGCGTGGCGGCCTACGCGCTCTTCCGGCTGTTCGAGGCGGAGGCGCGGCGACGGGCATCGCTCGAGCGGATCTGAGCTCGTACGCCGGAACGTCCTAGACTCGCCCCGATGTCTGCGCCCGAGAGCGGGGACCCCGCGGGCCGCCCGCGGCTACGCGATCGCGAGCGGGCCGAGCGCCTGTGGCCGGTGCGAGCCGATCGACCGCAGCCGCGCCGGCCCGGCATGCGCGGTCTCCTGACCGCTCCCGCGAAACGCCTGGTCCAACCGCTCGTCCGCTGGTACGTCACGCCGATCGTCGACGCACAGCGCGACTTCAACGATGTGACGCTCAAGCTGATCGACGACCTCTACGAGCAGCTCGAGCTGCGCACCGACGAACGGCTGCTGCAGGAGGTCGAGGAGCGCCTGCTCCGACTGGAGCGCGCGTCGCGGAGGGCGGCCGGCCCCTCGGCCGCCCCGTCCGGCCGAGTCGAGGCCTCGCCGACGGTTTCCGCGCCGGCGCCTCCGCTCGACTACTTCGCATTCGAGGCGCGCATGCGCGGCTCCCGAGCCGACATCCGCGATCGCCAGCGGCCCTACGTCGCCGACTTCTCCGACGCTGCGCCCGTGCTCGACGTCGGCTGCGGACGCGGCGAGTTCCTCTCCCTCCTTCGCGAGGCCGGTATCGAGGCAACGGGCGTCGACCAGGACGCCGACATGGTCGAGATCTGCCGGTCGGAGGGTCTCACCGTCGAGCAGGGCGACGCGCTGGCCCATCTCGGGCGACTCCAGGACGGGTCGCTCGGAGGGGTCTTCGCCGCGCAGGTCGTGGAGCACCTGCCACCGGCGCCGCTCGTCCGGCTCCTCGAGCTGGTCTGCGCGAAGCTTCGTCCCGGCGGAGTGCTCGTGGCCGAGACGATGAACCCGCTGTCGCTCGTGGCGCTGAAGAACTACTTCGCCGACCTCACCCACGCGCAGCCGCTCGTGCCGGAGACGCTCGCGATACTCGCCCGCCAGGCGGGCTTCAGGTCGACGGAGGTGCGGTTCCTGAACGCCCCACCGGACGAGGAGCGACTGCGGCCGGTCGCGCTGCCTGCGGATCCCGCCTTCGACGACGCCCGGCTCGCTCTCGATGCGAATGTCGCCCGCCTGAACGAGATCGTGTTCGGGCCGCAGGACTACGCGCTCGTCGGCCGCACGTAGACGCCGCGGATAGGTCACCGACCGCTGCCGACCGCTGCAGACGGCGGCAGACGACTGCTACGGTGAACTTGACGTGCACGTAAGGAAGCGGTTTTCAGGCTCTGCAATGGCCACAGATACGGGGGATCGCTACAAGTGGTGGGTGCTGTCGTGCACGAGCCTCGGCATGTTGCTCGTGGCGACGAACTCGGGGACGCTGATCATCGCGCTGCCCGATCTCGAGCGGGCGTTGGGCACGACGCTGTTGGAGCTCGTGTGGGTGGTGCTCGCGTACATGATCTCGTCGACCGTGCTCGTGCTGACGGCGGGACGGCTGTCGGACCTGTTCGGCCGAAAGTCGTCGTTCGTCGCGGCCTTCGTGATCTTCGCCCTGGCGTCCCTCGGCGCGGGCTTCGCGGAGAGCGGCGGCCAGCTGATCTTCTGGCGCGTGCTCCAGGGGGTCGGCGGGGCGTTCATCTTCGCGAACGGACCGGCGCTGGTGACGGATGCGTTCCCGCGGGAGCAGCTCGGCCTGGCGATGGGGACGAACACGATGATCGCCGCGGTCGGGCTCGTGATCGGCCCTGTGCTCGGCGGCGCGCTGGTGACGATCGGGTGGCAGTGGGTCTTCTGGTTCAACGTGCCACTCGCAATGGCCGGTGCGCTGTGGGGCGCCATCGTGCTGCGGGAGCTTGCGGCGCGCGACACGGTGCGAGGACTGGATCTGGGTGGCAGCATCACGTTCGTCCTCGGCTTGACGGGCCTGGTCTACGGCCTCTCGCGCGGCGGGCTCACCGGCTGGGCCGATCCCGCCGTCGTCGGCAGCCTCCTTGCCTCCGCGGTGCTGCTCCCGTTGTTCGTGCTGATGGAGCATCGAGGGCGCGCGCCGATGCTCGACCTCGACCTGTTCCGCAACCGGCTGTTCTCGGCGGCAACCGCCGCGGCCTTCATCAACGGGCTCTCCCGCTTCGCCCTGCTGTTCGTCTTCGTCTTCTACTTCCAGGGCGCCCAGGGCGAGGACCCCATCACGGCCGGGATCATGCTCGCGCCGATGGCAATCGGAATGCTCGTCGCGTCGCCACTCGCCGGGATCTGGGCCGATCGGCACGGCTCGCGGATGCTCGCAGCCCTCGGGATGCTGGTCTCCGCGATCGCGCTCGCCCTGATGACGACGCTGCGGGCCGACTCTCCCTACTGGGAATCCGGGCTCTGGCTCCTGCTGGTCGGCGTCGGCTCGGGGATGTTCAACTCGCCGAACACCGCAGCGATGATGGGCGCGGTCCCGACCAAGCGACGCGGAATCGCAGCAGGCGTCCGGACGATGCTCCAGAACACGGGCGCGGTCATCTCGATCGCCTTCGTGATGGCGATCATCACCGCCTCCGTGCCGACACCCGTGCTGTTCAGCATCTTCTCGGGCGTCACCTCGGGCCTCGACCCGGCCCAGCTCACACCGTTCGTCGACAACATGCACACCGCGCTCTGGGTTCTCGCGGGCACCTCGCTGGTCGGCGCAGCCGTCTCGATGCTCCGCCCCAGGGACGAAGCCGCCCGCGCCCGTGACGAGCGCGTCATTCCGATCGGCGAGGCGATCAAGGAAGAGATCGAGGCAACGCCATGAGCGATCAACCCGGCGACCTGCGGATCGGGGAGGTCGCAAAGCTCGCAGGCACCACCACCCGAACGATCCGCTACTACGAAGAGCTCGGTCTGCTCCCCGCCGCTGCCGGGCGCCCGCCCGGAGCCCACCGCAGCTACACGACGGCCGACGTGGAGCGACTCACCGAGCTCCTCCGGCTCAAGAACCTCCTCGGCATAACCCTCGACGAGCTCCGAAGCATGGTCGAGGCCGAAGGCGCCCGCGCGGCGCTCCGCCGAGAATGGCACGCACGCGTCGACGACCCCGTCCGCCGCCGACAGATCCTCGAAGAGTCCGACGCTCATCTCACCCACCAGCTCGAGCTCGTTCGCCGCAGACGCGCCGAGATCACAGAGCTCGAGACCGAGCTCCTCGATCGTCGCAAGCGCGTCCGGGCGCGAATACGAACGCTCGACCGTCCGGAAGTCCCGAGCTGATCCGACCGGTCGAGGCTAGAGAGAGCACGGGCGACGGCGAGGGACCGCGAGCCCGCACCAATGCTGGAAGCCGACGCGCGGACTCGAACCGCGGACCCCTTCATTACGAGTGAAGTGCTCTACCAGCTGAGCTACGTCGGCGGGGACGGCGAAGTGTAGCGCCGCGCCGGATCGCGTCACCCGCTGCGGAGGAGCGGCAGGACGCGCTCGCAGATCAGGTCGATCCCGGTCGGCGTCGTCCGCCCCTGCGGCGTGCCGAGCTCGACGCGGTCGGCGCCCGCGGCCCACAGCTCGCGCACGCGCGCGGCGACCTCCGCGGGCGCGCCGGCGATCGTGAAGCGGTCGAGCGGCGGCTCCTCACCACGCCCGAGGCCGAGCGTCGGGTCGCGCCGTGCGACGACCTCGAGGTACGGCGCCACCGCGGCGCGCACGCGCTCGCGGGCCCAGTGGCCGTCCTCGTCGATCGCGGAGACGCAGCCGACGACGATTTGCGTCGCGCTGCCGGGACCGAGCCACTCGCGCACGAGCGGGACGAGTTCGGGGTTCGCCGTGCCGCCGACCTTCACCTCGTCGGCGACCGTGCCCGCCCAGGCGATCGTCTCCCGCCCTCGGGGATGCGCAGGCGGCTCGACTCCGTCACCTCGAACCAGTCGCCGACCTTCATCCCGCACACCGAGCGGCCCTCGATCCGCTCGACGGTCACACGCAGGTCGAAGAGTCTCATGTCGGTCATCGGTACACGGCCTCCGTCGTGAAGCCGAGCGCAACGGCCGGCACGTCGCCGTCGTTGCGGACGGTGTGGGCGTGGGAGGAGGGCCAGACCGCGCACTCGGTGGCGTCGAGCGCGTAGTCGACACCGTCGACGACGAGCACGAGCGACCCTTCCGAGACGTACATCACGTCGATCCCGGCATGGGTGACCTCGTCGGCGAAGCGCGAGCGCGGCGCGAGGGTCGCGAGCATGAACTCGAGATGCGTCCCCGGGATCGCGAACGTGCGGAACTCGACCCCCTCGCCCCGCCGGATCGCAACGTGATCGTCGGGCCTGATCACGATGGGCGTCGCGCGCTGGAGCGAGTAGCCGAGGAGCGAGGCGACGTCGTGGCCGAGCACCTGCGCCACCTGGGAGAGCCGGCCGACCGAGATGTCCGACTGGCCGCGCTCCACCGCTCCGAGGAACGACTGCGAGAGCCCCGAGCGCTCCGCGAGGTCGCGCAGCGAGAAGCCGCGCTGTCGCCGCAGCCGGCGGATCACCTCGCCGACCCGCGGCGTCGCCCCCCGGGCGGCCGGCAGCCCGTCGGCGGACGTCTCCTCCGCAGGGACGGTCTCGACAAGCGTCATCGGAGCCCTCCTTCCGAGGTGGAACCTCGTCGCGCGATCGGGTGTCAGTCGGCGTCGCCCGCCGCCTGGGCCGCGGCCGCCTCCCGCACCGCGGCGAGGGTCAGCTCGAGCTCCTCCGTCGGCGTGAACTCGACGGCCTCGCTGTCCTCCTCGAACGAGATCCGATGCCCCGCCTCGATGTGGTAGGCCTGGCCGGCGGTCACGGTCTCCTGCCGGTCGCCGTAGTCGACGACGATCCGTCCGGAGAGCAGGTACCCCCAGTGGCGGGCCTGGCAGCGCCCGTCGGGCAGGGCGGCGAGCATCGTCGAGGCGTCCATTCCCGCCGGTGCGGCCTCCAGGCCCACGGTCATGCCGCCCCAGTCCACGAACCTGCTGCTGTACCCGGGTGCGACCTCCTGGAGCGGGAGCTCGTCGCGCGACGCGCAGGGCATAGACGTTGCCTCCTCTGGTAACGGACGTCGCTTGCGGCGCCGCCACAGGACACAATACGATTCCGCGGTGCAAAATAACGCACGCCCGGACGAAAGGCTCGCGACGCCGACTTAGATGGTTGACCGGAAATCAGCGCGAACCGGATGGCGCCCCAGACACGGCGCAGGATCGACCCGTTCGCTTTCGACACGTACCTTCGGTTACGCGCCGAAGCGACCGTGCCGCCCTACTTGGTCTGGGACGTCCCCGGACGTCACGCCGATGTCCGGTCAACCATCTAGCGCATGAGCGAGGCCGCGGGGAGCATGCCGCGGAGGGTCGGGCGGCGTCGCCTGGTCCCTTCCGCGACCTTCGGCCGCTTCGTCGCGCGCAGGGCGATCGCGCTCGTCTTCCTCGCGATCGGGATCACCCTCGTCGTCTTCCTCCTCACGCAGCTCGTCCCGAGCGACCCGGTCACGGCGAACCTCGGCGAGCAGGCCGCCGGCGACCCCGCCGCCGTCGCCGCGTTCAAGGAGCACTACGGCCTCGACAAGCCGCTCCCCGCCCGCTATCTGATCTACCTCGCCCACGTCGTCCGAGGCGACCTCGGCGAGTCGGCGCTGACGCACAACCCGGTCACGACCGATCTCGGTCAGTTCATCCCCGCGACCGCCGAGCTCGCCATTTTCTCGATCGTGATCGCGATCCTCGTGGGGATCCCCATCGGGGTCGCGGCGGCGGTGAAGCACGACAAGCCGGTCGACCACGCCCTCCGCGTCGTCTCGCTCGGCGGGATCTCGATGCCGACCTTCTGGATCGCGCTCGTCGCGCTCTACGTCTTCTTCTTCCGGCTCGGCTGGTTCCCGGGAGGCGGACGGCTCGACCCGGGGACGCTCGACCCGCCGCACGTGACCGGCTTCTTCACGATCGACGCGCTCCTCGCCGGGCAGTGGGGCGTCGCGGGCGAGGCGTTCCACCACCTCGTGCTCCCGGCTCTCGTGCTCGCCGCCTTCAACGTGAGCCTGCTCGCGCGCTACACGCGCTCCTCCGTGCTCGAGGTGATGGGCAACGACTACGTCCGCGCGGCCCGCGCGAAGGGCGTTCCCGAGGCGGTCGTCCTGTGGCGCTACGTCCTCCGGGCGGCGCTCCCCGCGATCATCACCGTGATCGGCCTGCTCTTCGCGAACATCCTCACCGGCGCGGTGCTCGTCGAGAACATCTTCGGCTGGCCGGGTCTCGGGCAGTACGCGTACCAGGCGGCGATCAACCTCGACGTGCCTGCGATCGCCGGCGTGAGCCTGTTCATCGCGGTCGTCTACGTGACCATCAACTTCGTCGTCGACGTGCTCTACGGCGTGATCGACCCGCGGATCAGGGTGACGTGAGCGAGGCCGCCGCGATTCCCGCTCCGGTCCCGGCAGCCGTGGGCCGGGTCCGGCCGGTCTGGCGCCGCCCGCTCGCGATCGCCGGGGCGGCGATCGCGCTCATGTGGCTCGTCGTGGCGATCTTCGCGCCACTGCTCGCCCCGTACGACCCGCTCGCTCAGACGTTCACGCAGCTCCAGCCGCCCTCGCTCGACCATCCGTTCGGCACCGACGAGCTCGGACGCGACGTCCTGAGCCGCGTGATCTACGCGGCGCGGGTCTCGATCCCGCTCGCGATCCTGCTCGTGACCCTCGCGGCGTCGATCGGCGGCGTCCTCGGCGCGATCGCCGGCTACTTCCGCGGGGTGACGGACGGCGCCGTGATGCGCGTGACCGACCTCGTCTTCGCCTTCCCGGCGATCATCCTCGCGATGGTCGTGACCGCGGTGCTCGGCCGCGGGCTGCGGAACGCCGTGCTCGCGATCGTGATCGTCGCGTGGCCGGCGTACGCGCGGATCGTCCGTGGGCTGGTGCTCTCGGTCGGCGACTCCGAGTACGTCCAGTCGGCCCGGCTGCTCGGCGTCTCGTCGCGACGGACGCTGTTCCGGGACGTGCTGCCCAACGTGGCGGGGCCGGTGCTCGTGCTGATGACGCTCGACCTCGGCACGGCGATCCTCCTCCTTTCGGCGCTCTCGTTCCTCGGGCTCGGTGCCCAGCCGCCGAACCCCGAGTGGGGCTCGATGGTCGCGACCGGCACGCAGTACTTCCAGCAGTGGTGGATCGGCACGTTCCCCGGGCTCGCGATCTTCACAGCCGTGATCGCGTTCAACTTCCTCGGCGACAGCCTCCGCGACTTCTTCGACCCCACTTCGGCCAGCGCGGACCGGGGCCGGTGAGCGCGGCGCTCCTCGAGGTTGAGGGGCTCCGCGTGCGCCTCCCGGCGCGCGACGGGCCGGTCACCGTGGTCGACGGCGTCGACTACGCCGTCCAGCCCGCCGAGGTGTTCGGCGTCGCCGGTGAGAGCGGCAGCGGGAAGACGATGTCCGTGCTCGCGCTGCTCGGGCTCCTGCCGCCCGGGGGCGCGGCGGACGGCCACGCGCTGTTCGCGGGCCGCGACCTCCTGCGCCTCCGCCGCTCCGAGCTCCGCGCGGTGTGCGGGAAGGAGATCGGGATCGTGTTCCAGGATCCGATGACGTCGCTCCACCCGATGCTGTCGATCGGCCAGCAGCTCGGCGAGCCCCTGCGGATCCATCTCGGGCTGAGCCGCTCCGCCGCGCGGAGACAGGCGGCGGAGCTGCTCGAGGCCGTGCGCATCCCCGATCCGGAGAGCGCGCTCCGCGCGTTCCCACACCAGTTCTCGGGCGGCATGCGCCAGCGCGTGGCGATCGCGATCGCCCTCGCAGGCAACCCGAGCCTGCTGATCGCCGACGAGCCGACGACCGCGCTCGACGTCACCGTGCAGGCGGGGATCATCCGGCTGCTCGACCGGCTACGGCGCGAACGGGGGCTCTCCGTCATCCTGATCACCCACGACCTCGGCGTGATGTCGTCGATCGCCGACCGGATCGCCGTGTTCTACGCGGGACGCGTCGTCGAGCTCGCGGAGCGGGAGTCGCTGGTGACGGAGCCGCGGCATCCGTACACACGCGCGCTCCTCGACTCGCTGCCCCATCCCGAGGCGCCGGCGGACACGCCGCTCGTGCCGATCCACGGGATGCCGCCCGCCGCCGGTGCGGTGCCGACCGGCTGCGCCTTCCACCCGCGCTGCGCATTCGCCGTCGCGAGCTGCACGACCGAGGTGCCGCCTCTCGTGCGCGAGGGCGACCGGCTGCTCGCCTGCCCCGTCGACCCGCTCCGCGCATGAGCGTCTTGGAGCTGGAGGAGATCGACGTGACGTACGAGCGGCGCGACCGCGTGTCGCTCAAGGCCGTGGTCGGGGCCAGCCTCTCCGTCGAGCGCGGCCAGATCGTCGGGCTCGTCGGCGAGTCCGGCTGCGGGAAGTCGAGCCTCGCCCGCGCCGCGGTGGGTCTCGTCGCCCCGACCGCCGGCCACGTCCGGTTCGAGGGGCGGGACGTCGCGGCGCTCACCCGCCGCGCCCGGCCCAAGGCGCTGACCCGCCTCCAGCTCGTCTTCCAGAACCCCTACTCGTCGCTCAACCCCCGGCGCAAGATCGGCGACCAGATCGCGGACGGCCTGCCCGGCGACGCGAGCGGACGCTCGGGGCGGACTCGGCGGGTGGGCGAGCTGCTCGAGCGCGTCGGCCTGTCGGCGGGCGCCGCACAGCGCTTCCCGTCGCAGTTCTCGGGCGGGCAGCGCCAGCGGATCGCGATCGCCAGGGCGCTCGCGGCGGATCCGTCGTTGATCGTCCTCGACGAGCCGCTCGCGTCGCTCGACGCGTCCGCGCAGGCGCAGGTCGCGAACCTTCTCGTCCAGCTGTCGCGGGAGCTCTCGCTCGGCCTGCTCCTGATCTCGCACGACCTCGCCATCGTTCGACACACCGCCGACGTCGTATCGGTCATGTACCTCGGCCGCATCGTCGAGACCGGACCGACCCGCGAGGTCTGGTCTGCGCCGCTCCACCCGTACACCGAGGCCCTGATCGCGGCCGTGCCGCGACCCGACGGAAGCGGGACGATGCCCGATGCGCTCCCCGGCGAGGTGCCCGATCCCGCGCGGCCGCCGACGGGCTGCCGCTTCCATCCGCGCTGCCCACACCGGTTCTCGCGATGTCCCGAGGAGGAGCCGGTGCTCGAGGCGGCATTCACGGAGCGGACGGTCGCCTGCTGGCTGCCGCGCGACCCCGTTCCGACCCCACCTTCGCGCCGAACGGCGCACACTTCGTCGACGACGGCGACCAACGACTCGTCGGCGAGCACGTCCCAGGAAGAGGGCGTGATGCCCACCCACAAAGGAGGAACCGCATGACCGGATCAGCCATCCGCCGCGGTGGATGGATCGGACTCGTGCTCGTCGTCGCGCTCGCGGCCGCAGCCGCGGCCGCGTACGCCGGGACGAGCGCGAACGCTGCGGGCGAGACGCTCGTGATCGACCGCTCGTTCGAGATCAAGACGTCCGATCCGCAGAGGGCGTTCGAGCCGACGGCCTCGCTCGTGAACCGCGGGATCTTCGACACGCTGTTCACGTACCGAGGCTCCGACGTCGCGCACCCGATCCCCCTGCTCGCGCAGTCCTGGAAGGTCTCGAAGGACGCGAAGACGTACACGTTCCAGCTCAAGCGGAACGTCCACTTCGCGGACGGCACGCCACTGACGTCGGCGGACGTGGTCTTCTCCTTCAACCGCCTCGTCAACCTCAAGGGCAACCCGTCGTTCCTGCTCGCCGGGGTCACCACCAAGGCCGCGGGCAAGTACGGCGTCGTCGTCCGCTCGAAGACGTCGAACACCGCCCTGCCGGCGATCCTCGCGAACACCTCCCTCGGGATCGTGAACTCGAAGCTCGTCAAGCAGCACGGCGGCACGGACAAGCCGGGCGCCGACAAAACGGACAAGGCCGAGCGCTGGTTCAACTCGCCCGACTCGGTCGGCGCGGGCAGCGGCCCGTACGTCCTCAAGCAGTACTCGACGACCTCGCAGATCGTCCTGACCCCGAGCCCGAACTACTGGGGCAGGCCGAAGGCTGCGTTCTCGAGCGTCGTCGTCCGCAACATGATCGCGCCGACGCAGTTGATCAACGTCCAGCGGGGGAAGCACGAGATCGCGATCGACCTGTCGGCCCAGCAGGCGAAGACGATCACGTCGAACAAGAACCTGAACGTGGTGGTCACGCCGTCCACCTGGTTCTTCTGGCTCTTCGCGAACAACAACCCGCAGATCTCGTCGTTCGCGTCGAACAAGAGCTTCCAGCAGGCCGTCCGCTACGCGCTCGACTACAAGAGCATCGCGTCGGTCGCGGGCCCCGGCACGATCCAGGCGCCGGGCGTGATCCCGTCGATGTTCCTCGGCGCGCTGCCACGGTCGGCGGCCGTGAGCCAGAACGTCGCGCGGGCGAAGACGGCCCTCACGGCCTCGGGCCTCGGCGACCAGGAGATCACGCTCGAGTACCCGACCGACCTGACGATCAACGGCGTCTCGTTCGAGACACTCGCGCAGAGGATCCAGGCAAACCTGACCGCGATCGGCATGAACGTGAAGCTCGCCGGCTCACCCGTCGGGACGTGGCTCCAGCGCTACCGCGACGGGAAGATGCCGTTCGGCCTCTCGATCTGGGGCCCGGACTACCCGGATCCCGCCGACTACCTCGTGTTCCTCCCGGGCGAGCTCGTCGGGACGCGCGCGGGCTGGCCGGCCGGTGCGGACCCGCAGCTCCAGAAGATGCTCACCACGGTGCGCGTGGCGACGAAGGACGCCGTTCGCACGCAGCTCTACCAGTCGATCCAGCGGAGGCTGAACCAGGTCGGCCCGTACTTCCCGCTCCTCCAGCCGGCGCAGGTCTTCGTCAACACGAAGGACCTGTCCGGAGCGGCCTTCAACGCGGTCTACTTCGTCGACATCACGAAGGTCAAGCCGCGCTGACCTTGGTTGTGTCCCGGGGGCTTCGGCCCCCGGGGCTCACCCGTTCGCGACGAGCTCCTTCGGATACTCCTCGAGATACCGCCCGCCGCCCTCGTCGCAGACGACGATGTCCTCGATCCGGACGCCGTAGGCGCCCGGGACGATGATCGACGGCTCGTCGGTGAACGTCATGCCCGACTCGAGCGGCGTCTCGTCCTCGGGCGAGATGAACGGCCGCTCGTGCACGTCGAGGCCGATCGCGTGGCCCATGCGGTGGCGGAAGTGCTCGCCGAGGCCTGCGTCCTCGATCGGCGCGCGGCACGCGGCGTTGACCTCGCGGGCGAGCGCCCCCGGCCGGGCCGCGGCCCTCCCTGCCTCTTGCCCGGCGAGCATCGCCTCGTAGGCACGCTCGACCTCGGGCGGCGGCTCGCCGCAATAGACGGTCCGGCCGAAGTCGGAGCAGTAGCCGTCGACGACCCCGCCGAAATCGAACAGCACCGTCCTGCCCTCGGGCAAGGGGTCGTTTCCGGTCTCGGTGCCCGAGGTCAGGTCGCCCGGCTCGGTGCCTGCGTACGTCCCGGTGAAGATGTGCGTCGGAAACGACGGCGTCATCGAGCCCGCCTGGCGCAGCTGGAGCTCGACCTCCTCGCGCAGCTCGTTCATGGTCACCCCGGAGACGACCTGTGGCGCGACGGCGGTCATCGTCCGGGTCACCGTGCGACACGCGCGTTCCATCGCGTCGAGTTCCTCCCGCGTCTTGACGCGACGCAGCTCGTTGACGAGCGAGGAGCCCGGCCGCAACGCGTCGAGGCCGACGATCCGGGCGAGGTTGATCGTCGTCTCCGCCCAGGCGCGGTCGCCGATCGCCACCGTCTCCGCGCGTCCCAGGCCGCGGACGACTCGCTCGAAGATCGCCGACCCGTCGTCGGTCTCGTTGACCACGACGACCTCGCCTTCGACGTCGTCCTCCAGGTCGAAGGCCGCGACCATCCGCGGGAGCACGTACGTGGGCAGCTCGTCGGGGCGGAAGAACGCGCCCGTCACCCACCCGTGGGCGTACGAGCTCTGGCCGAAGAAGGGAACCCCTCGGCGGATTCCCGTCAGGTACTCGAGGTCGGCCGAGAGCCCGAGAAACAGCAGGTCGATGCCCTCGGCGCGCATGCGCTCCGAGAGCCGCGCCCGGCGCTTCGCGTGGTCGAACACCGCCCGAGTCTACGTTCGCGCTCAGGCCCAGCGGGGCGGCGGACTCACGCGCCGCTCGAACTCCGAGACGACGAACTCGACCCCGGGGTTCGTCCCGAGCGTGAGAATCGTCGTGCCTGCCTCGAGCGCGGTGAAGCTGCGGACGACCCGCGGCTCTCCGACGAAGACGAACGTGCCCGCGCCTGCCTCGAGCTCCTCGTCGCCGATCCTGACGCGCGCGCGCCCGCTCGCGACGAAGTAGAGCTCCTCGTCCCCGGGAAGCGACGGGTCGTCGTTCGCCCGCTCGGAGTGCTCGTGGACGATCTCCTGCCCGGCCTCGGTCGCGACGAACGCGTTGACGGAGAACTCCCTGATCCCGAAGTGGTGGCGGATCTGCTTCCACTCGCCCGGGATCGCGAGACCGTGCGCCGCCGCGTCGGTCGGCGTGTGGGGGATCTGCGAGAGGTGCGCGACCTCATAGGCGGGGCGCTTCTGCATGGGTCGTGGCGGGGGCTGCCCGCCACGACCCTAGATGTTGCGTGACCCCGAGACCTAGGGCAGGTTGCCCTGCCGGTTTCCGCAGAGCGCGGAGTTGTTGATGCCGGTCTGGTAGCCGTTCGCGCCGCCAGCGAGGTTGTGGTCCTTGCCGAAGTAGCCGAAGGCACCGTGGCCGGCGCATTCCGTGTGGGCGTTCGCGACGTCGAACCCCGGCTGGGTGCCGTACTCGCTGCCGTCGCCAGAGTTGCCGGCGAGGCCGACGGCCGGAATCGCAAGCACGCAGGCGGACACCGTCGCAACGACGATCTTCCTCACGTGATCTCCTTTCCGCAGGCACAGGATCGTGCGAAACTCTTGTCGTCACGACCACCCGCAGGGTGAATCCCCTGGTCGGGGGAGCGCCGCGCTCAGGCAAACGCCCGGTGCACCCGGACGAAAAGCGCCTCGAGCAGGAGCGACGCGTTGAGGTTGAACTCCTCCGCCTCCCGCCACGCCTGCCGCACGGCGCCGGCCGCCGCTTCGGCGCCTGCCTCGCGTCCCGGAGCGTCCTCGCGGAGCTCGGCGATCCGATCCGCATGGACGACGGGCTCATCGGCCCCCGCGGCGACCACCACGAGGTCGCGATACCAGGCGGCGAGGTCCTCGAGCGAGGCGAGGAGCTCCTCCTTCTCGGCGCCGAACTCGGCGCGCCTGACGCGCTGCTCGGCCTCCCTGGCCGGCAGGTCGAGCCCGTCGGCGAGCTCCAGCTCGGCCGTGCGCGCCGCCGCTCCTCGCGCGCGTGTGGACGCGCCGACGACGCCGGCGGCCGCGACCGGGTCGAACTCGGGGGCGAGATACGCCTCCCGCGCGACGCGCAGCAGCTCGGCCCGCTGCTCGCGTGCGTCCGGGTCGAGGAGTCGCGCGGCACGGTCGAGCCGACCGGCCGCGACCCGCGCGAGGAGGCTCGCCTCGTCGGACGGGAGGTCCGGCGCCCGCTCGACGACCCAGCCCTCGACCGCGGCCCGAGGGAGCCGGCGAAAGGGAACGAGCTGGCAGCGCGAGCGGATCGTCTCGGGCAGCGGACCGAGCTCGTCCGCCACGAGGACGAGGGTCGCGTACTCCGGCGGCTCCTCGAGGTCCTTGAGCAGCGCGGCGGCGGCTTCGTCGTTCAGCAGGTGCGCGTCGAGCAGCAGGTAGACGCGCCGGTCGGCCTCGAACGGGCGCATGTGGAGGTCGTGGTGGAGCGCGCGGATCTCGTCGATGCGGATCATCTCGCCGAGTGCCTCGATCACCCGAAGGTCGGGATGCGTCCCCGCGTCGACCCGACGCGGGTCGCCGAGCAGGACCCCGGCGAACGCCCGCGCCGCCGTGCGCTTGCCGACGCCGCGCGGCCCGTGGAAGAGGAACGCATGGGCCTGCCCTTCGGCGAGCGCCGCCTCGAGGAGGCGCTTCGCCTCGCGCTGCTCGGGGACGTCAGCGAAGGCGGTCACGAATCTCCACGGCGAGCTCCGCGACGGGGAGCCGGCCGTCGACGACCACGTAGCGGTCGGGAAACCGCTCGGCCAGCTCGCGATACGCCTCGGCCACGAGTGGCCAGAACGCCGCATCGGCCCGCTCGATCCTGTCGCGCTTCTCCCCGACGCGCGACAGGGCGGTCTCGGCGTCGATCGCGACGAGGACGGTGACGTCCGGGAGCAGGCCCTCCACCACCCTGAGGTTCAGGTCGAGGACGAAATCGACGCCGAGCCCACGCCCGGCCCCCTGGTAGGCGACGGAGGTGTCGAGGTAGCGATCGCAGACGACGGTCGCACCGCGCGCGAGCGCCGGCCGGATCACGTCGACGACGTGTTGCGCCCGCGAGGCGGCGTACAGCGCTACTTCTGCCCACGGAGCGACGTGGTCGCCGTGGAGGACGAGCTCGCGGACCTGCTCGCCGAGTGGCGTGCCGCCTGGCTCGCGGGTCAGCACCACGTCGGCGCCGTCCGCGACCAGCGCCTCCGCGAGGAGCCGCGCCTGGGTCGTCTTGCCGCACCCGTCGAGACCCTCGAAGGAGACGAACATGCGCGCGTAGGATA
>DASSVY010000260.1:0-7174 GCA_035705535.1 Gaiella sp.
GGCTTCGGCTACACCTTCGGCAACTCGCTCCGCCGCGTGCTGCTCTCGTCGCTCGAGGGCGCCGCCGTCACCGCCGTGAAGATCGAGGGCGTCTCGCACGAGTTCACGACGCTCCCGGGCGTCCGCGAGGACGTGACGGACGTCATCCTCAACCTGAAAAGCCTCGTCTGTCGCCTGCACGGCGAGTCGCCCGAGATCGAGGTGCACGTCTCGAAGCGCGGGCCCGGCGTCGTCACCGCCGCCGACATCGAGGCCCCCGCCGACCTCGAGATCCTCAACCCGGACCTCGAGCTCGCGCACCTCGCCGACAAGGGCAAGCTCGAGATGACGCTCACGATCGGCCGGGGCCGCGGCTACGTCCCCGCAGAGCTGAACCGCGGGCCTGAGACGACGATCGGCGTGATCCCGATCGACTCGATCTTCTCGCCCGTGCGCCGCGTCTCCTACGAGGTCGACTCCGCCCGCGTCGGGCAGCGCACCGACTACGACAAGCTCGTGCTCGACGTCGCGACCGACGGCTCGGTCGCGCCCAAGGACGCGATCGCCGAGGCCGCGGAGATCCTCATCCGCCAGCTCGCGATCTTCACCGACCTGGAGAAGATCGACATGAGCGAGATCGCCACGGCCGACGCCGAGGTTCCCTCGACGTCCCACGGGATGGAGAACTTCCCGATCGAGGAGCTCGAGCTCGGCGTTCGCTCCTACAACTGCCTCAAGCGCGTCGGGATCGAGACGATCGGCGACCTGACGTCGAAGTCGGAGGGGGAGCTCGCCGCGATCCCGAACTTCGGTCGCAAGTCGATCGAGGAGGTCCGCGAGACGCTGGCCGCCCACGGGCTGACGCTCAAGGGCGAGGAGCTTCCCGCGTAGTCTCATGCGCCACGCACGCTCCGGAAAGAAGCTCGGCCGCGACTCCGCGCACCGCAAGGCGCTCTACTCGAACCTTGCCGGGGCGTTGATCACGCACGGGCGGATCGAGACGACCGAGGCGAAGGCGAAGGCCGTGAAGCCGTACGCGGAGAAGATGATCACTCTCGGCAAGCGGGGCGACCTCCACGCGAGGCGCCTCGCGATGGCCGAGCTCCGGTCGAACGACGTCGTGCACAAGCTCTTCTCGGACGTCGCGCCGCGGTTCGCTGAGCGGAACGGCGGCTACACGCGTGTCGTGAAGCTCGGCCCTCGCCAGGGCGACGCCGCGTCGATGGCGCTCCTCGAGCTCGTCGACTACGACCCGACCGCGTAGCCGCCCTCTGGTCCGGCTTCAAGTCGGACACCAGGCGGCCTAGGGTACAGCGGTGCTGACGATCATCGCGATCGTGCTCGCCCTGACGGTGCTCCCGTCGCCGTGGGGGATCGTCGCGGTCGTCGTCGGCTTCGCGATCGACGCGGCGGAGACGACGTTCTTCGTCCGCTGGTCGAAGCGCCGTCGGGCCACCGTCGGTGTCGAGACGCTCGTCGGCCGGACGGCGGTCGTCGTGCGTGCGCTGACGCCAAGCGGCCAGGTGAAGCTCGACGGTGAGGTCTGGGAGGCGCGTGGGCCTGCCGGCGTCGCGCCGGGCGAGGAGGTCGTCGTGATCGCCGTCGACGGTCTCGTCCTCGACGTCGAGCCGGTCTCGTGACGCTGCTCCGGCTGACGCTCGAGTACGACGGCGCCGGGTTCAGGGGATGGGCGCGGCAGCCCCGCGAACGGACGGTCGAAGAGGTGCTGCGCGAGGCACTCGACGCCGTTCTCCCGCGCTGGGACGGTCTTGCCGTCGCCGGCCGCACCGACGCAGGCGTGCACGCGACAGGGCAGGTCGCGAGCCTCGACGCGGAAGGAGGCCCGCCGCCCGAGCGGCTTGCCGAGGCGCTCAACACCGAGCTCCCCGACGACGTCGCGGTGGTGGGCGCAGGCGTGGCCCCGGAAGGCTTCCACGCGCGGTTCTCCGCCGTCGCGCGCTCCTATCGGTACGTGGTTCTCGAGCGACGCACGCGCGCACCGCTGCGTGCTGGACGTGCGCTGTGGTGGCCACGTCCGACCGACCTGAAGACGTTGCAGGCCTCTGCCTCGCTGCTCGCCGGTGAGCACGACTTTCGCGCGTTCACGCCGACCGAGACCCAGCACGAGGTCTTCCGGCGCGAGATCCACGCTGCGGCCTGGGAGCGTCGCGAGGACGAGCTGCACTTCACGGTCACGGCCGACTCGTTCCTTCGGCACATGGTGCGCGCGCTCGTCGGGACGATGCTCGAGGCGCCGGGCTCGATCCCGCGTCTGCTCGACGGGCGCCCGCGTTCGGAGGCAGGCATGACCGCGCCGCCCTGGGGCCTGTACCTCGAGCACGTCGACTACGGGGAAGTCACGTCGTAGCCGGGCCGCTGAAACGACCCGGCTACGATCGACGGATGCGCTTCCCGGTCGTCCTCTTCGACCTCGACGGCACGCTGATCGACTCCGGGCCGATCATCCTGGCCTCGATGAAACATGCGTCGCTCGCCGTGCTCGGCCGCGAGCCGGACGAGGAACTGGTCCGCGCCGCGATCGGCGGGCCTGGCCTGATCGCCCAGATGCGCGACCTCGACCCGGACCGGGTCGACGAGCTCGTCGAGGCGTACCGCCTGCACAACGAGCCGCTCCACTCCGAGCTCGAGGCATTCGACGACGTGCTGCGGCTGCTCCCCGTCCTGAAGGACGAAGGACGGCGCCTCGGGATCGTCACCGCGAAGCGCCTCCGCACGGTCGGCCTGGCGATCGACCGGTTCCCGCAGCTCGGCGAGGCGATGGAGGTCGTGATCGGGGCGGAGGACACGGAGAAGCACAAGCCGGAGCCCGACCCGGTGCTCGAGGCCCTCCGACGGCTCGATGCCACGCCGGCAGACGGCGTCTACGTCGGCGACTCGCCGTACGACATCATGGCGGGCAACGCCGCCGGTGTCTTCACCGTCGCGGTCGGGTGGGGTGGGATCCATCCCGACGAGCGGCTACTGCACGCAGAGCCTGACGCGCTTGTCCACACGGCCGAGGAGCTGCATGGCGTCCTCTGAGCAGGTCGAGGTCGCGTCGCGCGCGGCCGAGCTGCGGCGCCTCGTCGCACACCACAATCACCGCTACCACGTCCTCGACGACCCGGAGATCCCGGATGCCGAGTACGACCGGATCTTCGACGAGCTCAAAGCGCTCGAGGAGGAGCATCCCGACCTGATCGTTCCCGACTCGCCCACGCAGCGGGTCGGCGCCCCGGTGAGCGGCCGCTTTCAGAAGGTCCGACACCTGACGCCGATGGGCTCGCTCGAGAAGGTCACGACCGACGAGGCGCTCGAGAAGTGGGCCGCCGACGTCCGCAAGCGCCTCGCCTCGGACGAGCCCATCGCGTTCGTGACCGAGCCGAAGATCGACGGGCTCGCGATCAACCTCACGTACGAGGACGGCGTCCTCGTGCGCGGCGCAACACGGGGCGACGGGCTTCAGGGCGAGGACGTCACGGTCAACCTGCGCACGATCTCGACAGTCCCGCTCAGGATGACCGGCGACCGCCTGCCGGCGCTGGCCGAGGTGCGCGGGGAGGTCTACATGCCGATCTCCGGCTTCCGCGAGCTCAACGACCGCGTCGCGGAGCTTGGCCAAAAACTCGCGCCGAACCCGAGGAACGCCGCGGCGGGCTCGCTTCGCCAGAAGGACTCCTCGATCACGGCCTCACGTCCGCTCGCGGTCTGGATGTACGGGCTCGGCGACGCCGAACCGCTCGGGATCGAGACGCACTGGGACGCGCTCGAATGGCTCCGCGAGCATGGCTTCCGCACGAACCCCTTTGCCGAGCAGCATGACTCGATCGCGTCCGTCGCCGACGTTTGCCGCATCTGGGAGACGAAGCGCATCGAGCTCGACTACGAGATCGACGGGATCGTGATCAAGGTCGACTCCTACGACCAGCAGCGGCGCCTTAGCGAGCTCCACGGCCGCCCGCGCTGGGCGCGCGCCTACAAGTGGGCGCCGATGACCGCGGAGACGAAACTCCTGCAAATCCACATCAGAGTGGGGCGAACCGGCGCACTCAACCCGTGGGCGCAGCTCGAGCCCGTCGAGGTCGGGGGGGTGACCGTCTCGACGGCGACCCTCCATAACGAAGACGACATCAACCGCAAGGACATCCGCGTCAGCGACACCGTCATCGTCCAGCGGGCGGGCGACGTGATCCCGCAGGTCGTCGGGCCGGTGCTCCCGCACGCGAAGGGGTCCCGTCGGTTCCGCATGCCGAAGAACTGCCCGCTCTGCGGCACCGAGATCGTCCGACCCGAAGGCGAGGCGATGCACCGCTGTCCGAACCCGAAGTGCGAGTCGCGCGGGCTCGAGACGCTCATCAACTGGGTCTGGGACATCGACGGCGTCGGCGAGCAGGCGATTCGCAGGCTCTGGCGCGCGGGGATCGTCACCTCGCTGCCGGACCTCTACCGGCTGACGAAGGAACAGCTGATGGAGCTCGACGGCTACGCGGAGCTCTCGGCCGGCCACGCGGTCGCGGCGATCGAGCAGTCCAAGCAGGCGATGTCGTTCGGTCGCGTCCTCGCCGGGCTGAACATCCCGGACACGGGCTGGGTGACCGCCCGGAACCTCGCCGCGCATTTCGGATCGATCGACGAGCTCATCGACGCGTCCCAGGAGGAGATTCAGGAAGCCGAGGGAATCGGGCCGGGCCGAGCCGAGGCGATCGCGGAGTGGTTCTCCGACGAGGAGAACGTCGTGCTGGTCCGCGAGCTGGCGGCGCTGGGCCTGACGATGCGCGCCGGCGAGGCCGAGCAGCCGGTCGAAGGACCGCTGACCGGCCGCCAGTACGTGATCACGGGGACGCTCGAGGGCTACACCCGCGAGGAGGCGAAGGCGGCGCTCGAGGCGCTCGGGGCAAAGCTCTCCGACAACGTCTCGAAGAAGACGACCGGGGTGATCGTCGGCGAGAGCCCGGGCTCGAAGGCGCAGAAGGCGGAGAGGGCCGGCGTCCCGATCCTCGCCGAAGCCGACCTCGTCGAGCTGCTCTCAGCCCGCTGACGTGCGCGCCGGCGACGCGCTCGTCCGCGCGTAGGGAGATCGCGCGAGCGCGGTGACGAACCGGTCCTGCGCCGTCCGGGCCGACCAGAACGACACGGGAGAGCCGTTCTGGAGCACGGAGAACACGATCCCCTCGCCGACCACGCCGGAGAGGCTGCAGGCGAGGTCAGTCGTCCCGGTCTTGCCGCGCACCACGCCGGCGAGGCCAGGCAGGCGCGACTCGAGCGTCCCCGTACGGCCCGCGATCGCGAACGAGGCCACGAACGACTTTCCGATCCGCGGGTCCTGCATCCCTGCGCGGATCACTCCGGCGAGCGCGGCGGGTGTGAGCCGGTCGAGCGACGACAGCCCCGAGCCGTCGACCATGCGAACCCCTTCGACCGGGATTCCCGCGGCGCGCATCTCGGCGAGCACGACCCGCGCGCCGCGCGCGGTGGTGCCGAGGCCGCCGTCGAGCGTGCCGAGATGCTTGAGGAGCATCTCGGCGACGAAGTTGTCGCTGTCGCGGTCCATCTCCCGGACGATCGACGCGAGCCGCGGCGAGCGCTCGACCGCGACGGTCGCCCCGGTACGAGGCGCGACCCCGAGGCCCGGCCGGCCGGCCACGGCAACGCCGCGCGCGACGAGCGCCTCACGCAGGGCCTTCGCGGCGAGCAGCGGCGGTGAGAGCGCCGGCCAGCCGCGCGCTCGGTCGACGACGAGCGCAGAGAGCGGCGGCGACTCGCCCCCGATGAAGTAGTGCTTCCAGCCCGGCGCGCCCCGGCGGTCGTCGTAGGCGGACTCGTCGCCGCGGATCCGACCGCTCACGCTGCGGATACCGGCGGCCCGAACGGCCGCCGCGAGGCGCCCGACGTCGGCTTGGCTCAGCGTCGGGTCGCCGTTGCCGGTGATGAACAGATCCCCGTTCCAGGTCGTCCCGACGCGCTCGCCTCTCCCGACCACGTCCGTGTGGAACCGATAGCCCGGGCCGAGCAGGATCAGCGCCGTCCAGGCGACGGGCAGCTTCTCGTTCGAGGCAGGGACGAGCGGCAGCTTCGCGTTGTGCGCGTAGAGCACCTCTCCGGTGGCTGCGTCGAGCGCGACCGCGCCCGTCCGGTCGAGCGCGAGGTACGGCGAGCGGAGGCTCTTCGTCAGACGCGCCGTGAGGTCCTCGGTCGCCGCGCCGGCAGGAGGAGACACGCCCGGTACGACGACCAGGCAGAGCAGAGCGAGGAGCGCGAGGCGGGTGCGCACCATCTCGGCGGCTAACCGTAGACGGTGATCGTGACGGTGCGCCGTCCCCACGCCTGGGCCGCGGGGGTGGACGGCATCCAGAGGTCGATGATGTTCCCCTTGATCGCCGAGCCCACGTCGGCGGCCACGGCGGGGCCGTAGCCGGGGACGAAGAGACGCGTGCCGAGGGGGATCACGGACGGGTCGACGGCGACGACGCCGATGCCGACCGGCAGCCCGCTCGCCGTGTGACCCGACAGGTGGTATGCAACTGCGTCGACGACCAGTGTCCGGCTCCCGACGGGCACGTCGGCGGGCGCAGGGGAAGGAGTGGTTGGCGCCTGCGCCGGCGGGACGTCGGCTGCCTCGCGCGGCGTCGCGTCGACCGCTGCCGGCTGAGAGCCGAGCGCGGACGGTGCCGCGGCGGACGCGGGGTGCGGCGTCAGCCGCTTCGACCGTCGCTCGGCGGTGCGCGCCTGCGCCTCGAGCGCCGCGACCCGCGCGCTCGTCAGGCTCTCCCGGCGCCCGAGCGACGCGACCGCGGTGCGCTTCGCCTCGGTCGCGGCCCCCAGGCTCGCCGCGACCCGGTCGGCGTCCATCCTGGACGAGGCGAGCGCAGCCCTGGCGCGCGAGATCCGCCCGAGCTCGACGTGAAGCGCGGCGCCTCGGCGCTGCGCCTCCGTGGCGAGACGGCGATTCAGGCGGGTAGAGCGCTCGAGGCCGTCGATGCCCTCCAGCACGGCCGGCAGCGAGCGTGCCCCGAGCAGCACCTCGACCGGCTCCGGCGAGCCTTCGACGTAGAGCGTCCGGAGAAGCGTCGCGATGCGCTGCTGCGTGGCCACGAGCGAGCGGCGGATCACGATTGCGCGGACGACTGCCCGCCGGTGCGCCGTGTCGAGCGCCGCCTGCCGGCGCTCGTTCTCCGCGACCGCCGCGCGGGCGCGT
>DASSVY010000261.1:0-2595 GCA_035705535.1 Gaiella sp.
CGTCGCCCACGAGGGCGGCTTCTCCCTCGACGCGTATCCGGCGATCCGCGCCTGGCTCGATCGTGTCGCAGCGGAACCGGGTCACGTCCCGATCACGGCGTGACCGCGAGGCGCGCGTGAGCGTCCGCGTCCGCTTCGCCCCGAGCCCGACCGGGTCCCTCCACGTGGGCAACGCGCTCACGGCGGTCGCCAATCGCCGGTTCGCGGACGATCGCGGAGGGACGCTCGTGCTCCGGATCGACGACACGGATCCCGCGCGCACCGTGGCGGACGGCACGGCGGCGATCCTCGCGGACCTCGAGTGGCTCGGGGTCCGCTGGGACGAGGGGCCGTTGCGTCAGAGCGAGCGAGGCGACCTCTACGCCGACGCGGCCGCGGCGGCGCTCGAGCACGGCGCCGTGCGAGACGAGGACGGCTCGGTCAGGCTCGGCGCCGTCACACTCCTCCGTCCGGATGGGACCGCGACCTACCAGCTCGCGACCGTTGCCGACGACCTCGCGCTCGGGATCACGCACGTGCTCCGCGGATCCGACCATCGGCCGAACGAGCCGACGCAGCGGCGTGTCGCCAACGCGCTCGGCGGCGAGCTCCCCGAGGTGATCCACCACGGCCTGCTCCTCGGCGACGACGGCAAGAAGCTGTCGAAGCGGCACGACGCTGCGTCCGTTGCCGACCTGCGCGGCGAGGGCATCCCGCCCTCCGCGCTCCGCGCCTACCTCGAGGAGCTCGGCCTGCCGACGCACGACGTCCGCTTCGATCGAGCCCGGCTGGGACGGCTCGCGATCGACGCGATCGCCGCGATGCCCGACGACGAGCTCGCGGCGGCGGCAGGGGCCCCGGTCGAGTACGCACGGGCGCTGCGAGGCGCGAGAACCCTGGTCGAAGCGGCGGAGATCGGCAAGCAGCTCCAGGCTCCGGAGCCCGTTGCGCTCCCGGTCGAGGCGGAGCCGACTCTCGACCGGTTCGTCGAGCTTCGTGGCAGTGCCGAGACGCCGGACGAGGCGGCCGCCCGCGCGATCGTGCGCGAGCTCAAGGCGGTGGGGGGAGACCTTCGTGTGCTGCGGCTCGCGCTCACTGGTGCCGAGCGTGGGCCGGAGCTGTGGACGGTCGTCGCGGCACTGTCCCGCGACGAGGCTCTCCGGCGCGTGCGCCGCGCGCGATCGTCGGGCTAGTGGACGCGTCCGCTAGCGCCGGGCACGTCGCGGTCTACGATCGCGGGATGCGCCTGCAGGACACGCTGAGCGGCACCCTCGTCGAGCTGCCGCCGCCACCCGAGTCGATTGGGATGTACGTCTGCGGCCCGACCGTCTACCAGCGCGCGCACATCGGGAATGCACGGCCGTTCGTCGTCTTCATGTGGCTTGCCCGCTGGCTTCGCGCCCAGGGATACGACGTGCGGATCGTCCACAACATCACGGACGTCAACGACAAGATCTACGAGGCCGCCCCCGGACAGAGCGCCGAGCTCGCCGTCGAGGCGACGCGCTGGTACCTGGAGGACACCGGGGCGTTCGGCCTCGGGCTCCCGGACGCGCAGCCGCTCGCCACCGCGACGATGCCCGAGATCGTCTCGCTGATCGGGGAGCTGCTCGCGACGGGTCACGCGTACGCCGTCGACGGCGACGTCTACTTCCGCGTCGCCGGCTTCGACGGGTACGGCTCGCTCTCGGGGCAGCGCCCCGACCAGGTCGAAGAGCAGGAGCCGAATCCCGCGAAGGAAGACCCGAGGGACTTCGCGCTCTGGAAGGCGACGAAGGAGGGCGAGGACACGTCGTGGGAGACGCCGTGGGGCATCGGTCGTCCGGGCTGGCACATCGAGTGCTCCGCGATGGCCGCCAAGGAGCTCGGCCCGGAGTTCTGGATCCATGGCGGCGGGCTCGATCTCGTCTTCCCGCACCACGAGAACGAGCGCGCGCAATCGCTCGCGGTCGGGCATCCCTTCGCGCGGATCTGGATGCACAACGGAATGCTCCGGTTCACCGGCGAGAAGATGTCGAAGTCGCTCGGGAACGACGCGACGATCCGCGACGTGCTCGACGAGTGGGGCGCTGAGACTGCCCTCGTGTTCTTCCTCACAGCGCACTGGCGGAAGCCGATCGACTTCTCCGAGGAGACCATGACCGCCGCTCGCGCGCAGGCCGAGACGCTTCGCACCGCCCTTCGCGGCGAGAGGAGAGCGACGGCCGACTGGCAGGCGCTCGTCGACGCTCTCGACGACGACTTCAACACGCCCGCCGCGCTCGCGCTGATGCACGAATGGGCGCGGATCGGCGCGCTCGACGAGCTCCGCCGCGCGCTGGAGGTCTTCGGGCTCTCAGGTCTCGGCGCGGTCGAGGTCGCCCCACCGGCGGTCGTGGAGCTCGCGGAGGCCCGTGTCGAGGCACGCGAGGCGAAGGACTGGGGTGAGGCCGACCGGCTGCGAACGGAGATCGAGACGGCCGGCTGGGAGGTGCGCGATACCAGCGGCCCGCCGTACTTCCAGCTCGTCCGTCCGGCGGCGTGACACGCGACCTCGTCTATGGCCGGAACCCCGTCCGGGAGGCGCTCAGGGGGCCGCGTGAGGTGCTCGAGGTCTGGGCGACGGAGCGTGCGGTC
>DASSVY010000262.1:0-5318 GCA_035705535.1 Gaiella sp.
CGTCGTGGCTCCCCGCTCGCCGCAGCTCCACCACGCCCTACGGGCGTTCACTCTCGGCGCGTTCGCCTATCTTCTGCGCGCTCTCGATGACGCCGGCGAGTCGCTGCCGTTCGCATTCGAGGAGCATGAGGGGAAGGCCGGGCCGGCGTTGTACGAGTACCGGCCGCTCGTGCGCGACTTCGTCGAGGCTCGCGCCGGGCGCTTGCGCGGCCGCGAAGACGCGGTGATCGCGTTGGAGGAGCTGGGGCGCGAGCCGTCGGCGGCCATCTACGCGCGCGCGCACGCAGGCCGCGATCCGTCCGAGGACGACGCCCTCTTCCGCACCGTCCTCGTCGACCTGCTGATCCGTGTCGCCGAGGCCTGCGGGGGGTTCGACTGGGACGATGAGTCGTTCGAGCGCGCCTACACGGAGCTCGAGCGCTCCCTGTTCGGCGAGCGCCGTACCTACGCGGCGGTGGCGCCGCTCGTCGGGATCTCAACCGGCGTCCAGCGCGAGCTCGGAGCGTCACTTCGGGTTCGGGCCGCCGCCGACGGCGAGCTTGCGCGGCACTGGCCGGAAGCCAAAGGTCTCCTTCCCGACGGCTTCGGTCGCGAGGCCGACCGGTATTGCGTGCTCGAGCTCCGCTCGGCGCTCGCGGCCGGCGAGGACGTCCCCGATGCGCCGGCGGAGATGGCGGACGCGGTATCGGCGATCCGGCTCGCGACGGCCGCTCCCCTCGCCGCGGGTCCGGTGCTCTTCGAGACGCTCGACGGGCGCCCGTACGGCATCCGGCCGGTGTTGCCTATTGCGGCGACGCAGCCGCCGGGCGAAGCGACGAGGCTGGACGAGTTCCGCGCGCCGCTCGCGGCCGAGCTGCTCATCCGGCTCGGGCTCGCCGATGCCGACACGCATCTCGCCGAGGCGCTCGACCGGTGGGAGCTCTCCTTGTTCCAGCACGAGCCCTTCCGCTCGGAGCAGCTCCGTTCTGCGCTCGCGGCGCTTCTCGGGGCGACCTGGCCGCTCCGGGCAGCGGTGCTGCTCGAGACGGAGGCAGAGCGGCGCGAGGCACTCCACATTGCGCTGGCCGCCCTCGCAGACGGAGGAGGGGCCGCGCCGGTCGCCGCAGACGCGGTGCGGCGCTCCCTCGTCGAGGTGCTCCGCGACGGCGACCGACCCGGGCTCGTCGCGCGGCTCGATCGCATGCTGCTCGGGCTCGGCGGGCCGGCCCGGCTGCGCGTCGCCTCGTAGCGCAGCGCCTCTTCGCCTCCCGGCTCGTCCGGGTCTGTGGAGAATCCGTCACACAGACGGCACGAATTCGGCACAGACCCGTGACGGTCCGAGGTCTAGCGTGAGCGCATGGAGGAAGCACGGAGCGTCCTCGAGCGGTTCGAGCGGATCGAGTCCATGCGACGGGCGAACGCGGGCCCGGTCGAGCTGCTCGGGGAGCTCCGGGCCCTCCTACGGGAGGCGGAGGCCTGGGTTCGGGTGGAAGGAGGTGATGCGGGCGACGACGCCGTGGCGCAGCTCCGGCAGGCGTTGGCGCGTGACATGATCAGGACGTGATCTCACACTGGGACGACGTCGACGCCGTCCACCGCGGCTCGGGCCACATCTCGGGTCACTGGCAGGCCCTCACGGGCGAGACCTCGGAGTGGGTCGGGGTGAAACGGATCCGGATCGACGCGGGGAAGTGGTCGACGCCACTCCATGTCGAGGGCTCGGAGGAGGAGATCTTCTTCGTCCTCGACGGGTCGGGTGTCTCCGTGCAGGGCGATGCCTCCGGCGAGGCCGCGTACGCGGTCGGGCCGGGAGACTGCCTCGTCCATCTCGCACTCGAGCACGCGCACACGCTCCAGGCGGGGCCGGACGGGCTCGACGTCCTGGCTTTCGGGGAGCGCCACTACGCGGCCAACACGCTTCTCCCGCGGGCCGGGGTGTCGTGGCTCGGGCCGACCTGGGTGCTCGAGGGAAGCCCTGACGACCACCCCTGGGCACGCGAGATCGCCGCCGGCCCGCCCGAGAGCGGCGAGCTGTCCGAGCGACCGGAGCGGATCGTCAACGTCGGCGACCTCGAGCCCCGGGTACGAGAAGGCGCAACGGTCGCGCACGCGGTCCGCGACCTGGGCCGGGCTGCGGGATCGCTCAAGACAGGGCTCAGGCTCTACGAGGTGCCGGCCGGGAAGCTCGTCAACCCTCCGCATTGCCACAGCGCGGAGGAGGAGATCTTCGTCGCGCTCGAGGGCGCCGGCGCCCTCGAGCTGTGGCCCAACACTCGCTTCGGCGGCGAGCACGAGACGCACGAGGTCCGGCGCGGGAGCGTCGTCGCGCGGCCGGCCGGCACCGGTCGCGCCCACACGTTCCGCGCAGGCGCAGACGGGCTTACCCTTCTGGCGTACGGCACGCGCGACCCGAGAGACGTCACGTTCTACCCTCGCTCTGGCAAGGTGAGCATCCGTGGGATCGGGCTGATCGGCAGGTTGGAGCCAGTGGACTACTGGGATGGGGAGGATTGACGGTCGCGTGAAGGAGTCGGGTGGACCGCGGTGAACGAGGCGTGGTCATGGGACTCATCCGACTCTTGCCCCGGCCCGGGGCGGCACAGCCCGCCGCCGATCCGGTCGACAACACCGCACCGGAGACCGTGTCGCTCGAAGAGGCGCTCGTGGAGGAGGCGCCCGTGGTGAGCGAGCCTGCTCCCGAGCCCACTCGCGACCCGGAGCCCGTCGAAGTCGCGAAGGTCGCGTCGACCGCCGTCACCGGCGAGGAAGCGGCTTCGACGCCGCAGGGCACCGCGACGCGCGTCATCGTGCTCGCCAATCAGAAGGGCGGGGTCGCGAAGACCACGACGACGCTCAACCTGGGCGTCGCGCTGGGCGAGATGGGGCATCGCGTCCTGCTCGTCGACCTCGACCCACAGGGGAACCTGACGATGAGCCAGGGCCTCAACCCGGACGTCATCGAGCGCTCGATGTTCGACGTGCTGGTCCACAAGATTCCGATCTCGGAGGTGATCGAGACGCGGGAGGTCGATCTTGCCGTCGCCTCGATCGATCTCGCCGGCGCGGAGCTGGCGTTGAGCGCGATGATCGGCCGTGAGCGCTCGCTCGAGAAAGCCCTCGCCGAAGTTCGCGCGTCCTACGACTACATCCTCGTCGACACCCCGCCGTCGCTCGGGCTGCTCACGATCAACGCGTTCGTCGCTGCGACCGGCGTGATCGTCCCGGTGCAGTGCGAGTACCTGTCGCTCCGCGGGCTCGTCCAGCTCGAGAACACCCTCGCGATGGTGCGGGAGAATCTCAACCCTCACGTCGGCGTCGAGGGGATCGTCGCGACGATGTTCGACGGCCGGACGCTCCACTCGCGCGAGGCGATCGAGATCCTCGAGGAGAACTTCGGCGAGCTGGTCTATCGCACCAGGATTCGCAAGACCGTTCGGTACGCGGAGGCGCCGGTCAAGGGCAGCTCCGTCCTCAAGTACGACCCATCCGGCGCCGCCGCGGAGGCCTACCGCGAGCTGGCGCGTGAGATCGTCGCGGCGAAGGAGGCCGAGGATGGCGCGCAAGCGCGCAAGCATGCGTGAGGGCCCGCTCGCGGAGCTGTTCCGCGCGACCGAGGCTGCGCAACGAACACAGGGCGAGCCCGCCGAATCGGAGGCGCCTGCGACCGCACCCGCTCCCGAATCCACCCCCGGGCCGACGGCCGCCGCGCCGCCGCAGCAGCTTCCCCTCGACGAGCAGTCGACGATCATCTCGCACCCCGGTGCGGAGCTCGACGCCACGGTCGAGCACGTCTACGACTTCGAGATCGGCGCCCCCGAGCCGGCCCTGCCGAGCGTCGCCGCGGTGCCCGATCCAGAGCCGGAGCCTGCGGAAGAGCCCGTGGTCGAGGAGCAGGTCGCGGAGGTGGTCGAGCTCGTCGCGCCGTCCGTGCACCCGGAGCCGGTCGTCGCGCGCGCACCGGATGTCGTTGCGGAGCCCGAGCGGCTCGAGCCGTACGCACCGCCGGCGAGTCGCTTCGTGGCGCCGATGCCCGAGAGTGCGCCGCGGCTCCACGTTGCCGGTGATGTCGCGTCGTACCTCGCCGTGATCCGAGTCGTCGGGGTCGGCGGCGCGGGGATCAATGCGGTCAATCGGATGATGGACGCCGGCATCGCGCAGGTCGACTTCGTCGCCGTGAACACTGATGCACAGCAGCTCGAGCTTTCCGACGCGCCCGTCAAGATCCACATCGGCGAGTCGATCACCCAGGGTCTGGGCTCCGGCGCCGATCCCGAGACGGGACGCCGGTCGGCCGAGGAAGGCTACGACCACGTGCGCGCCGCGCTGCGCGGGAGCGACATGGTGTTCGTCACGGCCGGAGAAGGCGGCGGAACGGGAACCGGCGCCGCACCCGTCGTCGCGCGGATCGCGCGCGAGCTCGGCGCGCTGACTGTGGGCATCGTCACCACGCCGTTCAAGTTCGAGGGCACGCGGAGGAAGCTCGCCGCCGAGAGCGGCGTCGAGGCTCTCCGGTCGGCGTGCGACACGGTGATCGTCATCCCGAACGACCGCCTGCTCGAGGTGCTCGACCGCTCGACGTCGATGATCGACGCGTTCCGGATCGCCGACGACGTGCTGCGCCAGGGCGTCCAGGGCATCTGCGACCTGATCACGATGCCCGGTCTCATCAATCTCGATTTCGCTGACGTCCGCACGGTGATGTCCGACGCCGGCTCGGCCCTGATGGGGATCGGCTACTCCGAGGCGCGCGAGAACCGCGCACGCGAGGCGGCGGAGCGGGCGCTCCGCTCCCCGTTGATCGACACGGAGATCGTCGGCGCACGCGGGATCCTGCTCTCGATCGCGGGCGGCGACGACCTGACGCTGCTCGAGGTCAACGAGGCCGCCGAGGTCGTGCGCCAGGCCGCGACGGACGATACGAACATCATCTTCGGCGCGACGGTCGACGAGCGGCTCAACGGCCAGGTTTGGGTCACGGTTGTCGCGACCGGTCTCGGTGCGCCGCGCCGCACCTCCTTCACGCCCGTCGCGACGGCGATGTCGTCGTCCGGCGGCGGACGCACGGCGGGCGAGCCCGAGCGCGAGCTGCCGAGCTTCCTTCGCTGACCCAGGCCGATCGCCGTCGCCAAGGACGGGCCGTCGAGTCGCCGCTCGACGGTTCGCGGGTGCGTACAAGCTTTGCTCGGAGGCACGCGTTCACGCTCCTCCCGCGCTGTTTACGCTCACGCCGTGCGCGGCGCAGTCGCAGCGGGGAACCGAGACACGGCGGAAGCCGGCGCGTGGGCGCTTCGAGAAGGCGGGACCTGCGTCGACGCGGCTCTCGCGGCGCTCTTTGCGGC
>DASSVY010000263.1:0-3000 GCA_035705535.1 Gaiella sp.
GGGCGCTCGCGACCGAGCCGCGCTACGTGCTCATGGACGAGCCGGCCGCGGGGCTCACCGAGGCGGAGGTCCCCGCCTTCGCCGCCGTCGTGCGTGCGGTGCGGGACGACCACGAGGCAGGCGTTCTCCTGATCGATCACAACATGGCGCTGATCATGGACGTCTGCGACCGGATCCAGGTGCTCGACCAGGGACGCGTGCTCGCCGAGGGCACACCCGCAGACATCCGCGCCAACCTCGACGTCGCCGCCGCCTACCTCGGCGAGAGCGCCGTTGCGGAGGAATAGTGCCCCTTCCGGCAATGCCCTCCAGGTCCCTCGCATGCGATGGGCGGCGCCATGCGTCGTCCTCGGTCGCCCCGATACCTGCTGGTATCGCGGCTCCCTGCGTCCTAGCCTGGCTTGCTCCTCGCATGCGAGGAACGAGTCCGCATCACCGGAAGGGACACGAGCGGTGAGCGAGCCGGCTGCGGCCCCGCCGGTGCTCGAGCTCGACCGCCTCACCGTCCGGTACGGCGGGGTCACTGCGGTGCGCGAGCTGAGCGTCGAGGTGCGGCGCGGGGAGATCGTCGGCCTGATCGGCCCGAACGGGGCCGGAAAGTCGACGACCCTCCACGCGATCATGGGCGCGGTGCCCGTCGACGACGGGGACGTGCGCCTCTCCGGCCGATCCGTGCGAGGACGCGCGCCGGAGTCGATCGCCCGCTCGGGGGTCGCGCTCGTGCCCGAGGGCCGCAGGATCTTCGCCGAGCTGACGGTCGAGGAGAACCTGCGACTCGGCCTCTCCGGACGTCGCGGCCGCGAGGGGGCCGAGGAGGCGGTCGAGGAGGTCTACGGGCTCTTTCCCGTCGTGCGCGAGTTCGGCCGTCGCCAGGCCGGGGCTCTCTCGGGCGGACAGCAGCAGCAGCTCGCGATCGGCCGCGCGCTGGTCGCCGGCCCGGATCTGCTGCTGCTCGACGAGCCGTCGCTGGGGCTGGCGCCGCGGGTCGTCGACGTCGTCTTCGACGCGCTCGCGGAGATCCGCCGCGCCGGAATCACGGTGCTGCTCGTCGAGCAGCGCGCGCAGCGGACGGTCGCGTTCGCCGACCGGACATACCTGATGGCGAACGGGGAGGTGCGGCTGACGCTCGACCCGTCCGACGCCGACGACACGGAGGCGATGGTGCACGCCTACCTCTCGTGAGCGGCGCCCTCGTCGCCTCGGTCGACGCGCAGACGATCGTCGATGCCGTCGGCCTCGGTGCGGTCTACGCGCTGATGGCGGTGGGCATCGGCCTCGTCTTCGGCGTGCTGCGCCTCGTCAACTTCGCATACGGCCAGATCGTGATGGCCGGCGCCTACGCGCTCGCGTTCACGTCCCAGGCCGACTGGCCCACCTGGGCGGGAATCGGGATGTGCTTCCTCGTCTGCGTCGTGCTCTCGGCGCTGATGGACCGCCTGGTCTTTCGCCCCCTCCGGACGCAGTCGCCCGCCGTGATGCTCGTGACGACGTTCGCGGTCGCGTTCCTGCTCCAGAACGTCGCGCTCCTGATCGACGTGCGGGACGACACGATCGGGGAGCCGGCCGCATCGGTCGCCTCGCTCAACCGCGCGGTCACGGTCTGGGGCGTCGAGATCCGCAAGGTTTCGATCGTCGCCGTCGTCGTCGCGGTCGTCGCCCTCGGGCTCCTCGCGCTGCTCCTCACGCGGACGCGGATCGGCCTGCAGATGCGCGCCGCAGCGACCGACTTCGGCACCGCCCGCCTGCTCGGCGTGCGGGCGAACACCGTGATCGGCGTCGCCGTGCTCCTCTCCGCGCTCCTCGCGGGCGCCGTCGCCGTGATCCTGACCGTGCAGAACCCGCTGGTCTCGCCCGACTTCGCGCTGAAGGACACGATCATCGTCCTCGTCGGCGTCGTCGTGGGCGGGATCGACCGTCTCTGGACGGCGATGCTCGGCGGCTTCGCGATCGGCTTCGTGACCGGCGTGATCAACGGCGCGCTCCCGACGGACAAGACCGTCTTCCTCCCGTCGGTCGTGTTCCTGCTCGTCATCCTCGTCCTCGTGATCCGCCCCGAGGGGCTGTTCGCCCGCGGCCGCACGAGTCTCGTGGAGCGACTGTGAGCCGGCGGCTCGACGACGGGGCCCAGCTCCTCGCCCCGGTGCTGCTCGTCGTGGCGACGGCGATCGTCGGCTCGTTCACCTCGCGGGCGACCGAGATCTACTTCCTGACCGCGGTGATCTCCGTGGCGATCGTCGTCGCGATCTACGTCTTCGTCGGCAACTCCGGCGTGCTCTCGTTCGGGCAGATCAGCTTCGTCGCGGTCGGCGCGTTCGCCGCGGGCGTGATGACGATCCCGCTCGAATCGAAGACCGGGGTCCTGCCCGACCTGTACCCGCTGCTCCGCGACCACACGATCGGCAACTTCTCGTCGCTGGTGCTCGCCGCCGTCGTCGGGGGGGTCTTCGCCTTCCTCGTCGCGGTGCCGCTGATGCGGCTCTCCGGCCTCGCTGCCGGGATCGCGACGTTCGCCGTGCTCGAGATCACGCACAACCTGCTGCGCGAGTGGACGAAGATCGGGCCGGGCGCGACCACGCTGGCGCTCGTCCCCGAGACGACCGACCTCCTCCAGGCCGCGATCGGGACGGTTGTGGTCATCGTCGTCGCCTTCGCCTACCAGCGGAGCCGGCTCGGGCGCTCGCTCCGCGCAACCCGCGAGGATCCGGCCGCCGCCCGCGCCGTGGGGATCGACGTCCACCGGCAGCGGCTCTGGGCTTTCACGCTCTCGGGGACGCTCGCAGGGCTCGCCGGCGGGCTCTACGTCCACATGCTCGGCTCGATCACCGCCGACCAGGTGTATCTCGAGCTCACGTTCATCACGCTCGCGATGCTCGTGATCGGCGGCGTTTCGAGCCTCTGGGGGGCAGTCGTCGGCGCCCTCGCCGTGAGCGGTCTGGACTCGTTCCTCAGCGAGGCGGAGCAGGGGGTGGGCGTCGGCTTCACGATCGACCTGCCGCAGGG
>DASSVY010000264.1:0-5584 GCA_035705535.1 Gaiella sp.
GCCGGCTCGGTCTGGCTCGTCCGACACGGCGAGACGGACTGGAGCCGCAGGCGGCTGCACACCTCGGTCACCGACGTCGCGCTGACCGAGGCCGGCACGGCCGCGGCGCTCGAGCTCGGCGAGAAGCTCGCCGGCCGGTCGTTCGCGCTCGTCCTCACGAGCCCGCGCCTACGCGCGCGGAGGACGGCCGAGCTCGCAGGGTTCCCCGCTGCGGTCCTCGACGGGGATCTCGCCGAGTGGGCATACGGCGAGCACGAGGGGATCAGCACGGAGGAGATCCGCCGCACCGTGCCCGGCTGGACGATCTGGAGCCACACCGCGCCGGGCGGGGAGACACCCGAGCAGGTGCGCGACCGGGTCGACCGTGTGATCGCCCGGGTACGCGCCGTCGACGGCGACTCGCTGCTCTTCGGGCACGCACACTCGCTTCGCGCGCTGGCGGCGCGCTGGCTGGGGGAGGACGTCAGGGACGGGCGGCTCTACCGCCTCGACACCGGGACGCTCTCGGTCCTCGGCTACGAGCGCGAGACGCCCGTGATCGCGCGCTGGAACGCGTGATCGGCGTCAGCGAGGCAGGACCCAGACCTGGCGCGCGACAGCAAGGACGTCGCCGTCCCGGCCGTACAGCGCCGTCCCGGCGTAGAGCTTCCGGCCGTCCTCCCCGAGCGGCCAGCCGACCACGACGCACGCCTCGCCCTCGTCGGGCAGCCGTTCGACGCGCGCCGTCATCCGGCCGAGCACCGGCTCGCCGCGACCCGTCTCGCCGACGGCGTAGGCGCCGGGACAGTCGATCGACGCCCAGACGACCTCGGGCGTGACGTCGCGGGCGACCCAGGTCGTCGCGACGAGGCCGGCGCGCCCGGGGACGGCGCCCGGATGGATGTCGAGGCCCGTGCCGTCGTGCCGGACGCCGCAGACGAAGCACTCCGCAAACTGTGGCGGCCCGAACGCCCCGACGCCTTCGCTCGCAGTCCTCGCCTCGACGGGCGAGGGCGGGGCGGGAGCCTCGAGCGACGGATCGCCCGGCTCTGCCTCGGCGACCAGAAGCTCGCCGTCGAAAAGACGCAGGCGGTCGGCGTCTCGACGGACGGTGAGCGGGCGCTCGAGTGGAGGAGGCAGGCGAAGCGTCACCTCGGCGGCCCTGCCGAGGCGCGCGCCGAGCAGCCCCGCCGTATAACCGCCGTTTGCGGTGGTCAGCGGCCCGCGGAACCGGCGGGCGATCGTCACCGACTCGTCCATCGACGTCTAGACTGCAGTTTGTGACCGCTAGTCAAAAACCTCTGAGGCACTCGCGTTCCGTACCGGGAAGGATGCCCGGATGAGGCTCGCGCTCGCGCAGCTCGACGTCGTGGTCGGCGATCTCGACGGGAACGTCGAGAAGATCGTCGACGCCGTGAGGCAGGCGGAGGAGGCCGGAGCGGACCTCGTCGTCCTCCCCG
This sequence comes from Gaiella sp., assembly GCA_035705535.1. Lineage (GTDB taxonomy): Bacteria > Actinomycetota > Thermoleophilia > Gaiellales > Gaiellaceae > Gaiella. The sequence goes on from DASSVY010000264.1 coordinate 1,440, forward strand.
AGCTCGCGGTCACCGGCTACCCGCCGGAGGACCTCCTCCTGCGGCCGGGGTTCGTGCACGCGTCGCGCGAGGCGGTCGACGAGGTCGCGCGCGCGTGCACCGGGATCGTCGCGCTCGTCGGTGGTCCGGCGTTCGACCGCGACCTCGCGAACGCGGCGTTCGTCTGCGCCGACGGCGCGGTGCGCGGCGTGTACCGGAAGCAGTTCCTCCCGAACTACGGCGTCTTCGACGAGCACCGCTACTTCGCACCCGGCCGCGAGCTCCTGCTGCTCCAGTTCGGCGACGTCCTCGTCGGGCCGACGATCTGCGAGGACGTCTGGCAGCCCGGCCCGCCGGCGACCGACCTCGCGCTCGCCGGCGCGACCCTCCTCGTCAACCTCTCCGCCTCGCCGTTCCACGTCGGCAAGGCGGAGGACCGCGAGGAGATGCTCGTCACCCGGGCGCGGGACAACGCGGCGTACGTCGCCTTCTGCAATCTGGTGGGCGGCCAGGACGAGCTCGTCTTCGACGGGCATTCCGTCGTCCTCGACGACGAGGGCGAGGTGATCGCACGGGCGCCGGGCTTCGAGGAGACGCTGCTCGTCGTCGACGTCGACCCCAACGAGGCGCTCGGAAGGCGGCTTCGTGACGTGCGCCGGCGTGAGCTCGAGCGGTCGCGCGAGCAGCCGGTGGCGGCGACGACGCTCGCCCTCGCCGAGGCACGGCCCGTCGCCGAGCCCGTCGAGCCGTCCGTGACGCCGTTCGCTCCGGAGCTGGAGCAGATGCGCCGAGGGCTCGTGCTCGGCCTCACCGACTACGTCTCGAAGAACAGCTTTCGCGACGTCGTGATCGGCATCTCCGGGGGGATCGACTCCGCGGTGACGGCGGCGATCGCGAGGGACGCGGTCGGTGCCGACCGCGTCCATACGGTGTCGATGCCCTCGCGCTTCTCGTCGGGCGAGACGCGCGACGACGCCCGCCTGGTGAGCGAGAACCTCGGCGTCGACTTCCGCGAGCTCCCGATCGAGGACGTGGTCGCCGCCTACCACGCGGCGCTGGGCGGGCTCGAGGGACTCGCGGCCGAGAACCTCCAGGCCCGTATCCGGGGGACGATCCTGATGGCGCTCTCGAACACCCACGGCTGGCTCGTGCTCGCGACGGGCAACAAGTCCGAGATGGCGGTGGGATACGCGACGATCTATGGGGACATGGTCGGCGGCTTCGCCGTCCTGAAGGACGTGTTCAAGACGGACGTGTTCCGGCTCGCGCGCCACCTGAACGAGCGCGCCGGGCGCGAGGTCGTGCCCGTCTCGACGATCGAACGGCCCCCGAGCGCGGAGCTTCGGGACGACCAGCGGGACGACCAGTCGCTCCCGCCGTACGACGTCCTCGACCCCGTGCTCGAGGCGTACGTCGAGCTCGACCGCTCACGCGAGGAGCTCGACGCGCAGTTCGATCCCGAGGTCGTCGAGCGCGTGCTCACTCTCGTCGACCGGGCCGAGTACAAGCGCCGTCAGGCGGCGCCGGGAGTGAAGCTCCGTCCGCGCGCGTTCGGGAGGGACTGGCGGACCCCGATCACGAACCGCTGGCGCGGCTAGCCGCGCGCCTCGGCCGTCATCTCCGCGAGCGCCTCGACCGTGCGCCAGTTGCGGATCGTGATCGTCGTCGGCAGGCGGCTCCGGTAGAGCGCCTCCATCAGCTTCGATTTTCCCTGGCCGTTCGGGACGCTGACGTAGATCTGGCGACCATGCACCGTCAGCTCGTCCGGGAGGTAGGGGCCGAGGTCGCCCAGCCCGAGCTGTCCGAGCTCGAGCTGCTCTCCGAGGAACGCGACCACGACCTTCGTGGGGTCGGTGGCCGGATAAGGGTTCGCGGCCACCACGCCGGCCAGCTCCTTGGCGGTGCGGACGACGACGGCCAACTCGTGTCCGGTCTCCTTCGCGATCGCCTCCGAGAGGCGCTCTGCGTGGTCGCCCTTCCCTCTGGGCGTGAAGACGACGTTGCCGCTCTGCAGGTACGTCTCGACGTCGGTGTAGCCGAGTGCCTCGACGATCGAGCGGAGGTCGGACATCGAGATCCGCTTGTTCGGGCCGATGTTGATCCCGCGCAGGAGGGCCGCAACCCGCATCGCACAAGTCTCGCAGCAGGACGGAGCTCAGGCGACGAGCCGGCGGAGCGCGCGGAACCAGCAGAGCCGCTCGTCCCACGGTACGGCGGCGTTGGCGGGTGAGGTCGAGGGCAGCACGAACAGCTGCGTCTCTCCGAGACGGCCCTCCTGGAGCCCGTGCTGCGGGCGGCCGCCGAACGGGCCGCGGTAGGCCTCCTTGCCGACAAAGCCGATCGAGCGCGGTCGAAGCTCGCGCGCAAGGCGCTCCAGGCGTTCGGCGCTCCCCGCGAAGTCCGCCCGCCGGAGGTCGGACGATCCGCGCGTCGTGCGCCGGGCGGCGTTCGTGATCCCGATGCCGAAGGCCGGAAGCTCGTCCTGCTGATCCGGTGAGAGCAGCCGAGGGGTGAAGCCGGCCGCGTGGAGGAGGCGCCAGAAGTCGTTCCGAGGGTTTGCGAAATGCACGTGTGCAGTCGCAGAGCGATGCCCGGGGTTGATCCCGCAGAAGACGACGTCCAGGCCCTCGGCGAGGACGTCCGGGACCGCGGTCGTCAGGCCGCCTCGGGCTCGCGCTCGTCGAGCAGCGCCTCGAACGCGAGACGGATGCGCTCGGTGAGGACGGCGGTCGCCTCGGGCGACTCGGCGTCCGGCCGCATCACGGTGACCGCGTCCTCCTCGCCCAGCCAGCCGTAGCACCGGAGGTAGCACTCCTGCTCGTCCAACGGCCGCAACCGCTGCATGGGCCCCTACCGTAGGCGAGAGACCGGACGGCACCGTTTGTCTAGGGTTGTGTCATGTCAGCCAGGGCGAGGACGTTCGACTATGCCGTCGACGTCGACGAAGCATGGGCTGCACGGAGCGAGCGTGGCGGTACGACCATCCCGGCCGACGAGGAGCATTGGGCGCCCGAGCACCTAGTGCTCGCCGGCCTCGCGCGCTGCTCGTTGACGAGCCTCCGCTACCACTGCACGCGCGCAGGCGTCGGCCTCTCGTCGCGGGCATCGGTCCGAGGCAGCGTGACGAGACGCGACGACGGCCGCTTCGCGTTCGTCGAGATCACGGTGGAGGCCGACGTCGCTTTCGAGCCGAAGCCGGACGACGCGACCGTCTCCGACCTGCTCATGAAAGGCGAGCGCGACTGCTTCGTCGGCGCCTCTCTGACGGCGCCGCCGAAGTACGACTGGCGGGTGGCATGAGCACGACGCTGCTCGACGTCGACGCGGCTCGGGCGCGGTTCACGGCGCTCGACCGGCGGTTGGCGTTCTTCGACGGGCCCGGCGGCACCCAGTGCCCGGACGAGGTGATCGACGCGATCGCCGAATACCTGCGGCGGGACAACGCGAACATCGGCGCGCCGTACGAGACGTCGCGGCGCACGGACGAGCTCGTCGACCGAGCAAGGGGGCGGGCAGGGTCGTTCCTCGGCTGCGCGCCCGAAGAGATCGCGTTCGGCCAGACGATGACGGCGATGAACTTCCTCCTGACGCGCGCCCTCGGCCGCGAGCTCGAAGCCGGGGACGAGGTGCTCGTCACGCGGCTCGACCACGACGCGAACGTCGCCCCGTGGCTTGCGCTGCAGGAGGACATCGGCGTCGTCGTCAAGTTCGTGGACGTCAACGACGATCTCTCGCTCGACCTCGACGACCTTGCGGCGAAGCGCTCGCCAAAGACGAAGGTCGTCGCGTTCCCCGCGGCGGCGAACTCGGTCGGGACCCGGCCGGACGTCGCGCGGATCGTCGAGCTCGCGCACGAGGCCGGCGCGCTCGCATGGGTCGACGCGGTGCACTACGGCCCGCACGGCCCGATCGACGTCTCGGCGTGGGGGTGCGACGTCCTCGTCTGCTCGCCGTACAAGTTCTTCGGCCCCCACATGGGCATGGCTTTCGGCCGCGAGGAGGTGCTCAGGCGCTGGCGGCCGTACAAGGTCCGTCCCGCCGCGGACGAGCCCGTCGGTCATCGCTTCGAGCTCGGCACCTCCCAGCACGAGCTCCTCGCGGGCTTCGTCGCCGCGGTGGACTACGTCGACTCCCTCGGCTGGGACGCGATCGTCGGCCACGAGACG
>DASSVY010000265.1:0-6077 GCA_035705535.1 Gaiella sp.
TCAGGCCACCTGCTCGGGGACGTGGATGCCGACCGCGGTGACCCGCTCCCGCACGCGCGCGGCGAGCATGACGTCGCCTTTCCCCTCCAGGATCCCGAGTGCGGTGGCCGCGTGGCGAGCGGCTTCCTCCGGCTTGCCGACGAGCGCGAGCGTCTCCGCGAAGTACGAGTGTGCCAGCGGGCGCCCGAAGCAGAAGTCGATGCCGTCCGCGAGGTCGACGGCGTGCCGACCGACGCCCTCGGCCTCCTCGAGCCGGCTCTCCTGGGCGAGCACCAGTCCTTCGGCGAAGCCCGTGAACACGAAGTTGATGAGGTCGTCGTCCGTGGTGATCCGTCGGGCCTGGTCGAACGCCTCGCGCGCGGCGTCGAGCTCGCCCTTGCTGACGAGCACGATCGCGAGCATGGCTGCGAGGGTGGAGGAGTAGGTGTGCTCGTTGCGCGCCTCGAGGTCGGCGAAGGCATCACGGAGGGTTTGCTCGGCTTGTTGCCAGTCCCCTGCTCGGATGTCGATCGTTGCCTCGGTGATGGCGAGTCCCCCCGCGAGGAGTGGGTGCCCCGCCTCGACGAAGACCCGACGGGCTTCGCGGAGGAGCTCGAGCGCGTAGTCGATCTCGCCCCTCATCGACAGGAGGGCGCCGGTGACGCCGTGCTCACCCGCACGCACCAGCGGGCCATCGTCGTCGCGTGCGAGCTCCCTGACGCGTGCAAGCGCATCGTCGACCGGGATCGGGCTGAAGATGAACGTCCGCAGGAGGAGGTGACGGGTGCGTCGGTCCAGGTAGCCGGACGCTGCGCCCGCCCGGTCGAGATGGAGCAGCGCATGCTCGCACGCCTGCGCCGTCTCCTCGGCGCGGCACGCGGCCCATCGCTCCTGGGCCTCGGCCCGCCAGTACTCGGCAAGCCCGACGTCGTCGCCTTCGGCCTCGAACACGGTGCGAGCCTCATCGAGCAAGGCGACGCGTTGCTCCTTCGACAAGGGGCTCGAGATGACGAGCCGCACCGCGGCGCGGGCTCTCGTGATCGGATTGCCCGCCGAGCGGGCTTTCGCGAGGATCTCGACGGCGCGCGCGTCTGCCAGCTCGTAGTACGCGTCCGCGAGCTCGGGTGCGAGCGCGAGCCTTCGCTCGTCGTCCGGCGGAAGGACGGCGGTGGCTCGCTCGAGGAGTGTGCGTGCCGCGCGCGTGTCACCCCGGTCGAGGGCAGCACGCCCGGCCGCAGCGAGGTGCTCTGCTGTGCGCTCGGCGAGGCCGGGGAGCTCGGCGGCGTCGGGGTCGAGCTCCGTGCGGTAGTGGTGCGCCTGCTCGAGGTGGTAGCCGAGGAGCTCGTCGCGCTCGACGAGCTCTTGGCCCCCGAGCCAGTTCGCGTGGTGCTCGTGCAGTCGCGCCCGCGTCGCCTTGGGCAGGGACTCGTACGCGGCATCGCGGATCAGGATGTGGCGAAAGCGGAACGCCTCGTCCCCTGTGAAGACGCTGCTGTCGGGACGGATGAGCTCCTGCCGCACGAGCGCGGACAGATGCCCTTCGACGGCCGGGCGAACCGGCGGCGCGAGCTCGGCGACCGAGCCCCGGTGGAACACCTGCCCCTCCACGGAGCCGCATTCGATGACCGTCCTCTCGTTTCCGGAGAGCGAGTCCAGGCGCGCCTGGAGGAGCGCGTGAATCGTCGGCGGAACGACGAGCTCGCCGTCGCCTCGCCGCTCGCGCGCCATCGCGAGCATCTCGTGGACGAAGAGCGGGTTGCCCTCCGAGGCGACGATGATGCGCTGTCGCGTCTCGTCGTCGATCACGTCGACTGCGAGCGTGTCGATCAGCCGGTCGCAGTCGTCTGCGGCCAGCGGCTCGAGCAGGAGCGACGTCGCGTTGAGCTTCCCGCCGCCCCAGCCGGGCTGCGCGTCGAGCAGCTCGGTGCGCGCGACGCAGAGGAGGAGGATCGGCGCGCCGCGCGAGAGGTCGGCGATGTGCTCGACGAGCTCGAGGAACGTCGACTCGGCCCAGTGGATGTCGTCGAACACGACGACCTGCGGCCGCTCTTCAGCGCGCTTTTCGAGAAGACGACGGAATGCGAGCTGCGTCTCGGCGGCAGAGCTCCCGAGCACGGTCTCTGGCTCGACACCGATCGCGAGCAGCAACTCGACGAGCGGCCAGTACGTGATCCCCTCGCCGTAGCTGAGGCAGCGGCCGTGGAGGACGTCCGCCTCCTGCCGCGCGTGCTCGAGGAAGTCGGCGACGAGTCGCGACTTTCCGACGCCGGCGGGGCCGAGCAGGGTGACCAGCCGGCACGCGCGGTCGGCGACCGTATCGTCGTACTCGCGTCGGAGCCGTTTTCGCTCGCGCTCGCGGCCGACCAGCACGCTTTCGAGGTGGCGGGCCACGGGCTCTGCGCCCGCGATCACGTCGACCAGCTGGAACGCCTCGACTGGTTGTGACTTTCCCTTGAGCGTCAGCGGCTCCACGGGCTCCACGCGCACGGCGTCGCGGACGAGCAGCCTCGTCTCCGAGCCGAGCAGCACCTCGCCTGCAGGCGCCGACTGCTCGAGGCGTGCGGCCACGTTGACCGCGTCCCCGGTGACGAGCGTCTCGCCCTCGCCGCCGACCACGACCTCGCCGGTGTTGACGCCGATTCTCGCTGCGAGCCCGTGGGCGGCTACCGCCTCCCGCATCTCCCACGCCGCGCGTACCGCGCGCAGCGCGTCGTCCTCGTGGGCGACGGGGATGCCGAAGACGGCCATCACCGCGTCGCCGACGAACTTCTCGACCGAGCCACCATGGCGCTCGAGGATCGCGCGGAGGTCTGCGAAGTAGCCGCGCATCCGCGTCCGGATCGCCTCGGGATCGGTGGACTCCCCGAGCGCGGTCGATCCCACGAGGTCGCAGAACAGCACGGTGACGACCTTGCGCGACTCCCGCTGTCGCTCGGCAGCTGCCAGCTCGGCCCCGCACGCGCTGCAGAACCGCGCGTCGTCCGCGTTCTCACGGCCACAACGCGGGCACGCCGCCATGCGCGGAGTCTAGGGGCCTGTCGCCCGTCGGCTTCTCGGAACCGAGCGACCGGGCTCAGAGAAGTACCGTGGCGCCGTGAGCCCCCGCACCGCAACCTCGATCTGCTTCCTCGTGAACGGCGCGCTCGTCGGCACGTGGGTCGCGCAGATCCCCTTCGTCCAGGAGCGGTTCGACGTCTCGAAGACGACGATCGGCATCGTGCTCCTTTTCATGGCCGCCGGCGCGTTCGTCGCCATGCCGCTCACCGGGCATGTGCTCGAGCGACGCGCGAGCGCCCAGGTGCTGCGGCTCGCGGCGCTGGTGTACCCGCCGCTCCTGCTTCTGCCGCTCGGCGCTCCCGGTCCGATGCTGCTCGCGGCCGGGCTGGTCGTCTTCGGCGCCGGGAACGGCGCGATGGACGTGTCCATGAACGCCCACGGCGTTGCGGTGGAACGCGCGCTCGGGAGGCCGATCATGTCGTCGCTCCACGCCTGCTGGAGCTTCGGTGGCCTCGTCGGCGCGGGCGGGGTTGCCGCGGCGGCCGCGCTCGGCGTCGACCCACGCGTCGAGGGCGCGTGCGCGGCGCTCGCCCTCTGGGTCGTCGTCAGCCTGGCGACCTCCCGGCTCGGCGGAGCCTCGGTGCACGGGGAGCCGGGGACGGCGGGCTTCGCGCTCCCGTCGCGTTCGGTGCTCCTGATCGGCGCGCTCTGCTTCCTCGTGATGACGACGGAGGGGGCGGTCGCCGACTGGGCAGGCATCTACCTGACGGGGGTGACGGACGCGAGCCGCGCGGCGTCCGCGGTCGGGTTCGCCGGGTTCTCACTCGGGATGGCGGTCGCGCGGCTCGGCGGCGACGGTCTCGTCGAGCGGTACTCGCGGCGGAGCGTGCTCGTCGGTGGGGCGGCGCTCGCGGCCGTCTCGCTCGCCATCCTGCTCGCCGCCGGTCAGGCGGCGGTCGCGGTGATCGCGTTCGTCCTGGTCGGCGTCGGCGTCGCAAACGCGGTGCCGCTGCTCTTCAGCGCCGCCGGCCGCGTCCCGCCCGCGGGACCGTCGCTCGCGGCGGTCTTCACGATCGGCTACCTCGGGTTCATCCTCGGCCCGCCCGTGATCGGCGTCCTCGCCGACGCGCTCACGCTGACGGCGGCGCTCGCGCTCGTCTGCGCCGCGCTCGTGCTCGTCGCCGCGCTCGGCGGTCGCGCCGTCGGAGAGACCCGCGCCGACGCGAGCTCCGTCACATACACATCCACCCGCCGTCGACCGACAGGTTGATCCCGTTGATCGCCTTGTTCTCGAGCAGGAACCGGCAGGCGCCGACGACCTCCGCCATCGTCACGAGCCGCCCGATCGGCGTGCGCGAGACGAGCGCCTGGCGCCGCTCGGGCGGCATGTCGATCCACTGCGGGCTGTCCCCCACGATCGCCGGGTGGATCGCGTTCACGCGGCGGGGGGCGAGCTCGATCACGAGCGTGCGCACCATGCTGGTCACGCCGCCGTTGACGGTCGTCACGGTCGTCGAGCCCGGGTAGGGGCGGTCGCGCGCGAGGCCGCCGAAGATCAGGATGCTCGAGTCCTCTCCGAGCCTCGGCACCAGCGTGTGGATCACCTCCGTGTAGCCGACGAGCTTGAGCGTGACCAGCCTCAGGGCGCCTGCGATGTCGTACTCCTGCACCTTGTTGACGTCGCGCTCGATCGCGGCGAGCACGAGGCGGTCGACGGAGCCGACGTCCGCGAGCGCGCCCGCGATCGAGTGCGGCTCCGCGAGGTCGAAGCCGAGACCGCGCGCGCTCCCGCCGATCTCCGACGCGGCCGACTCCGCGCGGCCCTGTTCCCTGCCGGTGACGACGACGTCGCGGCCCTCGTCGGCGTAGGCCTGCGCCAGCTCGCGTCCGAGTCCCACCGTGCCGCCGACGACGACGACGCTGCCGTTGGCCATCGCTGCTCCTTTCCGTGGAGACGGCCCGGTCCGAACGCGCGGACCGGGCCGTCGAAGTGAGGTCGCTCAGGCCGGGGCTGCCGACTCGGCCGCCCAGTCGGGGAGCAGACCGCCTTCGCCGAGGATGTGGTTGCGCGACTCGTCGAGCTTCCGGAAGACGCTCTTCAGGTCATGACCGACGAGCTGGCCGTTCCGCTTCACGGCGTTGCCGGCGACGAACACCGAGTCGACGTTCGACGTGTCGGAGAACACGACGATCGTTCCGAGAGGATCGACCATCGGGGCCGTGTTGATCGCCTCGGTCTGGAGGAGGACGATGTCCGCCTGCTTGCCAGGGGCAAGCGATCCGGTGCGGTCGTCGAGCCCGCAGGCGCGCGCCCCGTCGATCGTGGCGAACTCGAGCACGTCTCGGTGCGAGAGCGCCGGCGCGAACGCCTCGTCCGGCGTGTCGGTGAACTCGCAAATCCGGTCGTAGGCGAGCGCGGTCCGCATCTGGGTGAACATCTCACCCGGGACGCTCGAGACGACGTCGACGCTGAGCGACGGGCGGACGCCGCGGGCGACCAGCTTGCCGGTCGGGGGCGGCCCGTGTCCCATCAGCATCTCGACGTACGGCGCGATCGACGCCTTGCCGCCCGTCTCCGCGATCCAGTCGAGCTCCTGGTCGGTGAGGTCGGTCATGTGGATGTAGCAGACGTCCGGGCCCATCAGCCCGAGGTCGTGCATGTCCTTCACGGGGTTGTAGTGCAGGTTGTGGAGCCGCATGCCGACGTGCACGCTGATCAGGATCCCGAGCTCGCGCGCGAGCGCCCAGTCGTGCTTCGCGACGTCGAAGTTCGAGTTGCCGGGCTGGCGGGCGGCCATCGCGAGCGTGAGCAGGCCGTCGTCGGAGGAGAAGTACGTGTCGCGGATGCGGCGGATGTCCTCGGGGTGCTCGAGCTCGCTGAACGACCACCACTCGCCGCCCGTCGGCATGCCGTGCGCGTAGACCGCGCGGATCCCGGCGTCCTTGAGCCCCTGGATCGCCGCGTCGGAGTGGTCGGGCGTGTTGCTGATGTGCGACCAGTCGAGCAGCGTCGTCACGCCGCCGTTCAGCGCCTCGAGCGAGCCCGCGTAGTCGCCGATGTGGACGTCCTCGGGCCGGTAGTGGCCGCCGACGCTGCCGAG
>DASSVY010000266.1:0-2084 GCA_035705535.1 Gaiella sp.
CGACGCTCACCTTCGTCATCTACGAGATGGCCGGCTCGCTCCTGATGCTCGCGTCGGTCATCGCGCTCGGGATCTCGCAGGGGACGTTCGCGCTCGCCGAGATCGGGACGAGCACGAACGACTGGGTGTTCCTCGGCTTCCTCGTGGCGCTTGCCGTGAGGGCCCCGATCCTGCCTTTCCACGGCTGGCTCCGGATCGCCTACACGGAAGCGCCGCCTGAGGTGAGCGCGCTCCTCTCGGGCCTCGTGTCGAAGACGGCCGTGTTCGGGTTCGTCTGGATCGTCCTGCCCCATTTCCCCGGGCCCGTGGCGGACTTCCGTACGCTCGTCCTCGTCCTCGCCGCGGCGACCCTGACCTACGGCTCGGTGCTGGCGTTCCGGCAGCCCGACATCCGCGGCGTGATCGCGTACTCGTCGATGGGTCAGATGGGTCTGATCATGCTGGGGATCTTCGCGTTCAACGATCTCGGCCTCGACGGCGCGGTGCTGCACTCGGTCAACCACGGCCTCGTCTCGGCGGGCTTCTTCCTCCTCGCAGGGATGATCGAGGCCCGCGCCGGGACCGGCGAGTTCTCGAAGCTCGGTGGGATGGCGAAGGGGCGGCCGTTCCTCGCGACGCTCGTGATGATCCTCGGGATGTTCACGCTCGCCGTTCCCGGGTCGACGAACTTCGCCGGCGAGTTCTCCATCCTTGCCGGCGTCTTCGACCGCGGCTGGGGGTACGCGGCGATCGGCGTCCTCGCCATGGTGCTCGCCGCGCTCTACGCGCTGCGGCTGATCTCCGCGATCCTCCATGAGCGGAAGGGCACCGCTGTGCGTGACGACGCGGGCGACCTCGTCAGCGGCGAGCTGGTCCTCCTCGTCCCGCTCGTCCTGATCCTCGCCGTGCTGACGGCCTGGCCCGCCGGGATCACGGAGCGCTCGTTCCCCGAGAACCAGCCGGCGACGTTCATCGGCTCGCAGCAGGGGCTCGCGCCGTGATCGAGACGCCGTCCGTCGACTGGCTCGCGCTCTCCCCCACGCTCGCGCTGCTCGCGGTCTCCGGGCTGACGCTGCTCGGCGCGGTGCTCGTGCCGCGGGCGAGCGAGCGGGCGTTCTCGATCGCCGTCTCCGTCGCCGGCTTCGGGGCGTCGGCGGTGCTGGCCGGCTGGGTCTTCGACCGCTCGCCGGCGCCGTCACCGGTCGTGGTCGAGTCGATGACGCGCGACCGGCTCGGGGCGCTCGCGGCGATCCTGATCGCGCTCGTCGGTCTGGTGGTCGTGCTGCTCTCGGCGGGTGACGGGCGGCGCTCGCACGTCGGCGAGTACTACGCACTCCTCGCGGCGGCGGCCGCCGGGATGGTCTTCTTCGTCTCCGCCGCGAACCTGATGACGATGTTCCTGGCGCTCGAGTGGTTCTCGATCGCGCTCTACGTGCTCTGCGCGCTCGACACCCACCGGCGGGCGTCGCTCGAGGCCGGCCTCAAGTACCTGATCGTCGGGAGCTTCGGCTCGGGGATCCTCCTGTTCGGCTGCGCGCTCGTCTACGGCGCGACCGGCGAGCTCGGCTTCACGGCGATCCGGGAGGCGACCGGGGCGGACGACCCGCTCTTCGTGACCGGCATGGCGATGATCCTGGCGGGGCTCGCCTTCAAGGTCTCCGCGGCGCCGTTCCACATGTGGACGCCGGACGTGTACCAGGGCGCGCCGACGACGGTGACAGCGTTCATGTCGGCCGCGACCAAGGTCGCCGGCCTCGTGCTCATGCTCCGGATCCTCGTCACCGCGTTCCCGGAGCAGGCCGAGATCTGGTCGGTCGCAGTCGCCGTGCTGGCCGTCTGCTCGCTCGCGATCGGCAACTTCGCCGCGATCGCGCAGCGAGATCTCAAACGGCTGCTCGCGTACTCGTCCGTCTCGCACGCGGGGTTCCTCCTGATCGCGATCGCCGCCAACTCGACCGCCGGCTCCGAGGCGCTCCTCTACTACCTCATCCCGTACTCCGCGGCAAGCGTCGGCGCATTCTCCGTCGTCGCCGCGCGGGAGCGCGAGCTGCGCCGCCCGGTGACGCTCGACACCCTCGCCGGGCTCGGCTGGGAGCGGCCGTACG